>NZ_JBHZAV010000052.1:27120-56356 GCF_042754445.1 Embleya sp. NPDC059213 | reverse complement strand
TCACGAGCGAGGGGCCACTTTTTTGTGGAGGAGCCTGCGACGGAACAAAAAAGTGGTGCCTCGCGAGCCGGCGCCGAAGGCGCCCAATAGAAGCAACGCTGCATCGCCGAAAGCCGCCACCCGCTCGCCGCACCCGCGACCCAGGCCCGGCCCCACCCCCGCCCCCCATCGCGAAGCCGTCCACGCGCAGAACGCGGCGTCCGCCGGCGCCCAAAACGCACCGTCAGTGCGTCTCCGTGACCTTCGCCAGTGCCCGCGGGGCGTCCGGGTCGAGGCCGCGGGCCATGGTGACCTCGTACGCCAAGAGTTGGAGCGGGATGATCTCCAGGATCGGCTGGACCTCCTCGGCCACGCCCTCCGGGAGGACGAAGCCGGCCGATGCGCGGCCGACCTGGTCGGCGGTGCCGATCACCATCAGGTCCGCGCCGCGGCCGCGCAGCCGCTCCAGAACGGGCTGGAGCGCGTCGCCGCCCTTGCCGTCGGGGACGACCGCGATCACCGGGCTGACGTTGTCGACCATGGCCAGGGGACCGTGCAGCAGGTCCGCGCCGGAGAACGACTGGGCCGGGATGTAGCTGGTCTCCATGATCTTGAGCGCGGCCTCGCGCGCCGTCGGGTAGCCGTAGCCGCGCGAGGTGATCACCAGGCGCTGTGCGAAGCGGTATCGCTGGGCCAGCTCGGCGACCTCGTGTCCGCGGTCCAGGATGTCCTGGGCCAGCGCGGGCAGCAGGTCGGCCGGCGACGTGTCGCCGCCGCGCAGGCCCTCGACGAACAGGTACAGCGCGAGCAGCTCCGCGGTGTACGTCTTCGTCGCCGGCAGCGCCTTCTCCGGGCCCGCGAGCACGTCGATGTGGAACTCGGAGACGGCCGCCAGGGCCGAATTCGGGTTGTTGGTCACCGCGAGGGTGATCGCGCCCGCCTTGCGGGCCGCCTCGGTGGAGGCCACCAGGTCGGGCGAGCCGCCCGACTGGGAGACGGTCACGACCAGGCAGTCGGTCAGGTCCGGCTCCGCACCGTAGGCGGTGGTCGTCGACATCGAGGTGAGCCCGGCCGGCTTGCCCAGCAGCACCTCGATCAGGTACTTCGCGTACAACGCGGCGTTGTCGCTGGTGCCGCGCGCCGTCAGCAGCACGAAGCGCGGGTTCCGGGCGGCGATCTCGGCCGCGATGGCCCGGATCGTCGGAGCGCCCTCGGCCAGGATCCGGCGCAGGACGGCAGGCTGCTCCGCCATCTCGGCGGACATGATGGTGCCCCGGTCGGGTCCCAGGACGTCACGGTCGTCGGTGGCGGACATGGTGCGGCCTTCCGTTGAATTTCTTGCCGATTGCAGCATTGCCAGGTTGAGAAATTGCGGGGTCGAGACGAAGCGACGGCGACGAGGCGACGGCGGTGCAGGGCGACCGGGCGAGGCGACGGCATCGCGAGCCGTCACGGGTCGAGGCGGATTCTCGCCGCCCCACCCCTACCCCGCCCACTCCAGTGTCCGACCCTCCGATGTCGGCCCGGTTCACAACGCCCGGACGCACCGTGTCGAACGCATTCACAACGTCCGGACGCATCGCCCCACCAGGCCCACCAGATCCACCGTCCCTACCCGACCCACCGGGTCGCCCCGGCAGCCGTCATCCCGCCATCCGGCCGGTCACCCCAACCGTCGCCCCGTCAAGAGTTCGGCGGCCGCGATGCCGCAGACCGTGGCGGCGCCGTGCGTGGCGAGGTGGGCGGCGCCCGGAGTGGCAGCTCCGGGGATGCCCATCTCGACCACGACGGCGTCCGGCCGCGCGGCGAGCAGGCTCGCCGCTATTTCGCCGGCCCACGCGTGGTGGTCCAGATTGCGGACCACCAGGACCAGGGGGCGGTCGGTCGCCGCGCGTAGCACGTCGTCGACGAGCTGCGGTTCGGCGGTCCGGGCCCGGGTGACGGTGGTGCCGGGCAGTGCCTCGGTCAGGACCGGGGCGATGCCCCACGGGGTCTGTTCGCCGACCGCGATGTTGGCGGTGGGCGAGAGTTCGACCACGTGCGCGGGGGTGGTGATCGGTACGACCGTGCCGGTCACCCGGACCGCGCGGCGGGCCGCGTCCAGGCCGAGCGCGTAGTCGACCGGTTCGGCCGCGCCGACCTTGGCCCAGGTGGCCAGTTCGTGGACCCGGGCCGCGGCGTCGACCAGCCGCTCCTCGGCGAGCCGGCCCTCGCGGACCGCGGTCACCAGCGCGTCGCGCAGGTGCAGCACGGTCTCCTCGTCGCACAACCCGCCGCCCACGCACACCGCGTCGACGCCGGCCGCGATCGCGCGCACGGTGCCGTCGGCGATGCCGTAGGTGTCGGCTATCGCGCCCATCTCGATCGCGTCGGTGACGATCAGGCCGGTGTAGCCCATTTCCTTGCGCAGCAGCCCGGTCATGATCGTCCGGGACAACGTCGCGGGGAACTCGGTGTCGTAGGCCGGCAGCACGATGTGCGCGCTCATGATCGCCTTGCTGCCCGCCGCGATGCTCGCGTGGAACGGGACCAGCTCGCGCGCGGCCAGCGTCTCGCGCGAGGCGTCCACGCGCGGCAGCCCGTGGTGCGAGTCCATCGCGGTGTCGCCGTGGCCGGGGAAGTGCTTGACGCACGCGGCCACCCCGGCCGACTGCAGGCCGCTCACGTACGCGGCGGTGTGCCGGGCGACCAGTTCGGGATCGGCCCCGAAGGACCGCACCCCGATGATCGGGTTGTCCGGGTTGGAGTTCACGTCGGCCGACGGCGCCCAGTTGAGGTTGACCCCGCACGCGGCCAGCTCACGGCCGAGCCCGCGCGCGACCGCCTCGGTGGTCGCGGTGTCGTCCACCACGCCCAGCGCCAGGTTGCCCGGCCAGCGGCTGCCGGTGTTCACGTGGATGCGGGTGACGTCGCCACCCTCCTCGTCGATCGCGACGACGAGGTCGGGGTTCTCCCGACGCAGTTCCTCGGTCAGTGCGGTGACCTGCTCGGGGGTCGCGATGTTGCGACCGAACAGGCCCACCGAACCCAGCCCGCCGGCGATGTGGTGGCGCAGCCAGCCGGGCGCGGTCAGGCCGTCGAATCCGGGCTGCAGGACGGCGAGCGCCAGGCGCTCGAGACGTTCGGACATGGTCGATCAGCCCTTTACCGCGCCGGAGGTGAGCCCGCCGGTGACCTTGCCCTGCAACACCAGGAAGATCGCAAGAACCGGAAGCATGAACAGGGTCGAGGCGGCCATGATGGCGCCCCAGTCGATGGTGATTCCGTTGCTGAACGAGTTGAGCCAGGTCGGCAGCGTGCGCTGCTCCGGCCGGTTCAGCAGCAGCGCGTTGGCGAACGCGAACTCGTTCCACGCGGTGATGAAGCCGAACAGCGACGTGGACAGCAGGCCCGGGGCCAACAGCGGGAAGACGATCTTGCGGAACGCGGTGAACCGCGAACAACCGTCCACCCGGGCGGCCTCTTCCAGCTCGACCGGGATGCCGCCGAGGAAGCCGCGCAGGGTCACGATCGAGAACGGCAACGTCATCACGAAGTAGATCGCGGTGAGCATCGGCAGCGAGTCGAGCAGGTCGTTGTCCCGCGCGATCAGGTACATCGGGATCATCAGCGCTTCCCACGGCGCCATCTGGGCGATGAACACCATCAGGATGAAGGGCGCCCGGCCCTTCCACTGCATCCGGGCCACCGCGAACGCGGCGAAGCACGCGACGACCAGGGCCAGCACCACGCCGACGCCCGCGACCATCAGGCTGTTGCGCCAGTAGTCCCAGAAGTGCGGCTGGTCGACGGCGGTCTTGAAGTTGTCCATCGAGATCGAGCTCGGGATGAACTTCGGCGTCGCCGACTGGATGTCCTTGGCCGGCTTGAACGCGGTGAGGACCATCCAGTAGACCGGGAAGATCGACACGGCGAAGACCAGCAGCGCCGCGAGATTGAGCGGAATCCGCTTCAGGGTGCGCGCCTTCACTTGTCGGCCTCCCGTTCCTGCTTGAACATCTGGCGGAAGTAGAAGACGAGCATGATCGCGAGGAGCACCACGGTGATCGTGGAGATCGCTCCGGCCATGTCGAACAACTTGGCCGACATACCTTGTTGGTAGGCGTACACGGGCAGTGTGCGCACCTCGTTGATCGGGCCGTTCTCACCCGCGATCGCCCAGATCTGGGCGAAGGACTTGAAGATCCAAATCACTTCCAGCGAGGCCACCAGCCCGAAGATCGGGCGCAGCATCGGGAAGGTGATCGAGCGGAAGATCCGTACCGGACCCGCGCCGTCCAGCCGTGCCGACTCGTAGATGTCGCTGGAGACGGTGGTCAGACCGGCGTACAGGGTCAGCGTCGCGAACGGAATCGACTGCCACACGATGAGCAGGGTGACCACCGTCAGGGTGGAGCCCGCGTGCCCGAACCACGTGTAGCCCTCGTAGTCGAAGCCGAGCTTGACCAACGCCCAGTTGACCACGCCGTTGTCCGAGCGGAAGAGCCACTTGAAGATCGTGGTGGCGGCGATGACCGGGGTCGCCCAGGCGGCGACCAGGCCGATCAGCACCACGATCCGCATGGTCTTGCCGAGCTTCATCAGCATCAGCGCGCAGAGCGTGGAGACGATCATGATCGCCACCACGTTGACCGCGGTGAAATAGAACGTGCGGCGGGTGACTTCCCAGAACTCGCTGTCCTTGAGGACTTCCTGGTAATTCTCCCAGCCGACGTATTCGGCCGACCGCGAGATGAGCTGCTTGAAGCGGTAATGCTGGAACGACAACATGACGTTCCGGACCACCGGATAGAACAGCAGGAAGACGATCCCGAGGATCGCGGGCGCGACAAGAAGGTATGGGGTGACCGACTTGACGATCCCCGACGGCTTGCGTGGGGGCTTCGTTGCGCGTCTGACGCCGGCGGGCGCCTGGTTGCGCGGGGGCTGCGTAGGTGTCGCGACCACCGCATCTGCCTTGGAGGCTGACACAGCTGCCTTCCCGTTGTTCGGTGTCGGGGGTCTGCGGCCCGTCCGGCCCGGTGGCGGGACGTGGCGAGAGCGCGGAGCCGGCGACGGGGGTCCGCCGGCGGGCCGCGCCGGGTGGGCCGGGCCGGTCCCGCCGCGAGAAGGTGCCCCGCGGCGGAAACCGGCCGTTCGGTCCGGCTGCGCCGCACCCGAACCGCTCGGCGGTCCGGGTGCCTGCGTCAGGTCAGTTCTTGGTGTTCAGCGTCTTCTCGATCGACGTGTTGGCTTCCTTGCCGGCTGCCGCGGCGTCGTTACCGGTCATCACCTTGGTGAGGTAGGCCTTGATCGGGTTGTTCTCCTCGACCGAGGCCCAGTTCGGCGAGTTGGGGGTGGCGAAGCCGTTCTTCGCGCCCTCCATCATCGCCGCGCCACCCGGGTCGGCCGTGACCGCGCCGCCCAGGGTGTTCTTGTTCGGGAGCTGCTTGGTCGCCTGCGCGAGCTTGGTCTGCCACTCGTCGCTGTTGATCAGCTTGATGACGTCGTAGGCCAGGTCCTGGTTCTTCGACGCCTCGGGGACCATCAGGTCGGAACCGCCGGTCAGCGCGGCACCGGCCTTGCTCGCGTCCTTGCCCGGGATCGGGAAGAAGCCGAACTTGTCCTTCAGGGCCGGGTTCGACTTGATGATCGTCTCGGCCTCGCCGGGAACGGCGATGAACTGGGCGATCTTGCCGCCGTCGGCCGCGACGACCTCGGGCTGGGTCTTCTCGTCGCCGTCCTTGGCGGCCTTGCCGTACGACTGCAGCTCCTTGTAGAAGGCAGACGCGGCGACGGCCGGGGCGCCGTCCAGGTTGGCCTTCCAGGCGCTGCCGGACTTGGTCGCGATGTCCGCGCCCTCGTCCTTGAGCAGACCGGCGTAGAAGTACCAGTTCTGACCCGGCAGGTAGATGCCCTGCTGGTCCCCGCTGTTGAGCTTCTTGGTGGTCTCGATCCACTCGGCGCGGGTCTTCGGCGGCTGCACGCTCGCCTTGGCGAAGAGGTCCTTGTTGTAGATCACGACGCGGTTGGCGGCGTAGAACGGGATGCCGTAGGTCTTGCCGTCGACCTTGCCCGGGTCGGACAGACCGGTCAGCCAGTCCTTGCCGCCGAGCTCGGTGACCTTGGAGCTGAGGTCCTTGAGGCCGCCGGAGGCGCCGTACTGGGCGATCTGGGTGTTGCCGGCCTCGATCACGTCGGGGGCGTCGTTGCTGGCGAGCGCGCCGGTGATCTTCTGGCCGATGCCGTTCCACTGCTGGATCTGCACGTCGAGCTTGGCGCCCGGGTGGTCCGTCTCGAACTTCGCCTTGAGCGCGGCGATGTAGTCGTCGGGCGCGGAGCCCTTCATCAGCCAGACCCGGACGGTCTTGCCGTTGCCCGCGGCCGGCGCGTTCGGCGCGGACGCCGCAGGCTTGGTGTCCTTTTTGTCATCGCTGCTGTCGGATCCACAGGCGGCAACACCGGTCAGCGCCGCCGCGACACCGGCCGCGACGAGAAGACGACGCTTCACTACATCCTCCTCAGGATGTCGGGCACCGCAGTTCGGTTTGGAGTTGCCGATGTCCCCCGTCGGATCCGTGAGGTGCGCGGACCGACCGAGCCCCCCACTGGGGAGGGGGCTCGAATGGGAAAACACTGACGCACCAGGGACGAGGGTTGCGCGGTGACCATCAATGGTTTAGACCATTTCGGAGGTTGGCATAGACCAATTGGGGTGTCAAGGTTCCGTAGACGGCGAACTCACGCCGTTATCGGACCGACATCCGCACTCCTGGTCCTGGGGGGATCGGTGGTCGTGCCACGATGGGGACCGGACGTGTCAGGAGGGCACCGGTGACGGCGGAACACGCGATCACAACCGCGGCGGACAGTGCGACGGCAGGAGGCGACCCCGGCCTCGAACCGAGCGCGCGCGTGCCGAAGTACTACCGCCTCAAGCGCCATCTTCAGGAGCTGACCAACACCCAGCCACCGGGCACGCCCGTGCCACCCGAACGCACCCTCGCGGCGCAGTTCGACATCTCCCGCACCACGGTGCGCCAGGCCCTCCAGGAACTGGTCATCGAGGGCCGGCTGGAGCGCGCCCAGGGCCGGGGCACCTTCGTCGCCAAGCCCAAGGTCGCGCAGAGCCTGCAGCTCACCTCCTACACCGAGGACATGCAGGCCCAGGGCCTGGAGCCGACCTCTCGGTTGATCGAGATCGGCTACATCACCTGCGACGACCACCTCGCCGAGCGGCTCGCGATCCGGCCCGGCAACCGCGTGTTGCGGATAGAGCGCCTGCGGCTGGCCAACTCCGAGCCGATGGCGATCGAGACCACGCATCTGTCCACCAAACGTTTCCCGGGCCTGCGCAAGCACCTGGCCAAGCACAACTCGCTGTATCGGGCCCTGTCGGCCGGCTTCGACGTGCACCTGGCCGAGGCCGAGGAAACGATCGAGACGGCGATGGCCACCCCGCGCGAGGCCGGTCTGTTGGGCACCGACGTGGGGCTGCCGCTGCTGTTGTTGTCCCGGCACAGCTTCGACACCGAAGGTGAGCCGGTCGAGTGGGTGCGATCCGTGTACCGGGGGGATCGGTACAAATTCGTCGCCCGACTGCGCCGCCCGCAGGAGTAGGGCCGAGCGTTTCGCCCGTCCGCATGCCATCGGCCGGACGGTCCGGGTCCACCCGGGCCGCCCGGCCGATCGCCGGAGGAATGCCGTTCGCTCCCACAGCCCCGTGCAGAGGGCCGCTGTGTGGCGAGTCACGCCGCTCCGCCGAGCCGCATGCCCACCACCTCGATGGTGCCCCACCGGCGCGGGGGTTGCCCGGGGCCACAGGTCCGCCGGCCGCGGGCCCAAGGTCCTTGCCTGGGCCCGACGGGGATCGGGGACACGCCCTAGGCTGACCGGCCATGAGCGTTCTCGTGGTGACCGGTACCGACACCGGGGTGGGCAAGACGATCGTCACGGCGGCCGTCGCCGCGATCGCGGCCGTGCGCGGCGGCACGGTGGCCGTGGTCAAGGCATCGCAGACGGGTGTGGGGCCGAACGAGGCGGGCGACCTGGCCGACGTGCGGCGCCTGGCCGGGGTGGCCGACCTGCACGAGTACTCGCGCTACCCCGACCCGCTCTCCCCCGCCGCCGCCTCCCGGGTCTCCGGCCTGCCGCCGGTGGACCTGTACGGCGTCGCCGACCGGGTCCGCGCGCTCGCCAAGGAGACCGACCTGGTCGTCGTCGAGGGCGCGGGCGGCCTGCTCGTGCGCTTCGACGACGAGGGCACCACGATCGCCGACCTGGCCCACGAGCTGAAGGCCGGCGCCCTCGTGGTGACCCGGCCCGACCTGGGCACGCTCAACCACACCGCGCTCACCCTGGAGTCGATGGCCCACCGGGGGGTGGACCTGGTCGGCGTGGTGATCGGCTCCTGGCCCACCGAGCCCGACCTGGCGATGCGCTGCAACGTCCGGGATCTGGAGACCCTGGCCGCCCGTCCGCTGGCCGGTGTGCTGCCCGCCGGCGCGGGTTCGCTGCACCCCGCCGACTTCCTGCTCACGGCCCGCGCGAGTTTGTCGCCGGCTCTGGGCGGTACCTTCGATCCGGCCGCGTTCCGCGCCATACAGGATCCGACCGCAAGGTGAGCGACATGACGGAAACCCTCGACAGTGACCGTACGCAGACCGTGAACGACGACATCCTGGCCGTGGCCCGGCGCCAAGTCCTCGACGAGGGACGGGGGCTGAGCGCCGAGCAGGTGCTGGCCGTGCTGGAGCTCGCGGACGACCGCCTCGAAGAACTGCTCCAGCTCGCGCACGAGGTCCGGGTCCGACACTGCGGGCCCGAGGTCGAGGTCGAGGGCATCGTGTCGGTCAAGACCGGTGGTTGCCCCGAGGACTGCCACTTCTGCTCCCAGTCGGGTCTGTTCCCCTCCCCCGTGCGCGCCGCGTGGCTGGACATCCCCTCGCTGGTGGAGGCCGCCAAGGAGACCGCCGCGACCGGCGCCACCGAGTTCTGCATCGTGGCCGCCGTGCGCGGCCCGGACGAGCGCCTGATGAAGCAGATGCGCCAGGGCGTCGCGGCGATCCGCGAGGCGGTCGACATCAACATCGCCGCGTCGCTGGGCATGCTCACCCAGGAGCAGGTCGACGAGCTCGCCGAGATGGGCATCCACCGCTACAACCACAACCTGGAGACGGCGAAGTCGTACTTCACCAACGTGGTCACCACGCACACGTGGGAGGAGCGCTGGGACACCCTGCGGATGGTGCGCGCGGCGGGCATGGAGGTGTGCTGCGGCGGCATCGTCGGCATGGGCGAGTCGGCCGAGCAGCGCGCCGAGTTCGCCGGTCAACTGGCCGAGCTGGAGCCGGACGAGGTGCCGCTGAACTTCCTCAACCCGCGCCCGGGCACCCCGTTCGCCGACCAGGAGGTGCTGGAGCCGCGCGAGGCGCTCAAGATCATCGGCGCCTTCCGGCTCGCCCTCCCCCGGACCATCCTGCGCTACGCGGGCGGCCGGGAGATCGCGCTCGGCGACCTGGGCACCCGCGAGGGCCTGCTCGGCGGCATCAACGCGGTGATCGTCGGCAACTACCTCACCACCCTGGGCCGCGCCGCGGACGCCGACCTGGAGCTGCTCAAGGAACTGAGCATGCCGGTCAAGGCGCTCAACCAGACGTTGTAGCCACACCCCGACCGCCGACGGCCCCACCCGGATCGGGAGCCGTCGGCGGTCGCCTCTTACTGCCCGGTAGCGCACGCGGATAGATTTCCCGGCGGCACGGGGCCCGCCGGGTCCGCGGCGACGGAGGTCGGGCATGCGCGCACCACGAGGGGCCGAGGAACGAGACCACGCCGACCGAACGGTCGAGGGGCACGGTGGCACGCTCGCCGTCGCCGCCGCCCGGGCGCACGGGATCGACACGATGTTCACCCTGTCGGGAGGCCACGTCTTCCCGCTCTACGACGCCGCGGTCGGTGCCGAGGCGCCGCTGCGGGTGGTGGACGTACGGCACGAGCAGACCGCCGTGTTCGCCGCCGAGGCGACCGCCAAGCTCACCCGCCGGCCCGGCCTGGCCGTACTGACCGCCGGGCCCGGCGTCACCAATGGGATCAGCGCGGTGGCCACCGCCTGGTTCAACGGCTCGCCGATGCTGGTGCTGGGCGGCCGCGCGCCGGCGTTTCGTTGGGGCTCGGGGGCGCTCCAGGAGCTGGACCATCCGCCGCTGCTGGCCCCGATCACCAAACGCGCGGCGACCGTGCACGACACCGACCGGATCACCGCCGAGGTGGACGCCGCGCTGACCCTGGCGAACAGCCCGCACCGGGGGCCGGTCTTCCTGGACGTGCCGATGGACGTGCTCTACGACCGCGCGGAGGTATCGCTGCCGTGCCCGGCCCCGCCCGCGCCGGTGCTCCCCGACCCGGATCCGGTCGCCGCGGTCGCCGACCTGCTCGCCCGCGCGGCCCGACCGGTGCTGGTGCTCGGCCAGGACGTGTGGATCGGGAGCGCGGAACAGGCCGCGCGGCGGGCCGCCGAGACCATGGGGATACCGGTGGTGGCCAACGGAATGGGCCGGGGCGTGTTACCCGCCGGCCACCCGCTGCTCGCCGGCCGGGCCCGGACGACCGCGCTCGGCGGCGCCGATCTGGTGCTGGTGGCGGGCGCGCCGCTGGACTTCCGACTGGGCTACGGCAGCTTCGGCGGTCAGGGCGGCGGGCCCTCCGCGCGCGTGGTGCACCTGACCGACGCCCCCGCGGGCTCGGCGCCGCACGCGCACTGCGCGATGACCCTCGCGGCGGACCTGACCGAGCTGTTCGACGCGCTGACCACCGCGTGGGAGCGGGTCGGCCGGGTCGGCATGTATCGGATCTGGGCCACGCACGTGCGCGACGCGGCCCGCACCGCCGCGCAGTCCGACGCACCGCTCCTGGGCAGCGCCGGCCGGCCGATCCATCCGGCGCGCGTGCACGGCGAGTTGCTCCGCCTGCTCGACGAGGACGCCGTGGTGATCGGCGACGGCGGTGACTTCGTGTCCTTCGCGGGCAAGTACATCGAACCCGCCCGCCCGGGCGGCTGGCTCGACGCGGGCCCGTACGGCTGCCTGGGCACCGGCCTGGGCTACGCGCTGGGCGCCCGGCTGGCCCGCCCCTCGGCGCAGGTCGTGCTGCTGCTGGGCGACGGGGCGGCGGGCTTCTCGCTGATGGACGTGGACACCCTGGTCCGGCATCGCCTGCCGGTGGTGCTGATCGTCGGCAACAACGGCTGCTGGGCGCTGGAGAAACACCCGATGCGCATGTTGTACGGGCACGACGTGGCCGCCGACCTGGCCCCGGGCACCCGCTACGACGACGTGGTGCGCGCGCTGGGCGGCGCGGGCGAGACGATCACCCGCCCCGAACGGATCGCCCCCGCGCTGCGTCGCGCGTTCGACTCCGGCGTGCCCTACCTGCTGAACGTGCTCACCGATCCGGAGGCGGTCTACCCGCGCACGACCATGGGCGTGTGATCGGCAGCGTAAACTGGACGGCTATGAATCCTCCTGCCTCCGCCGCGGCCCGACCGCACGACCACCACCCCGCTCCCGCCGGCGTCCACATCCGCCAGGCGCGCCCGCAGGAGTACGAAGCGGTGGGGGACGTGACCGTCGCGGGCTACGCCGGCCTGGTCGCCGCCGACCAGGACTACGTGAACGATCTGCGCAAGGCCGCGCATCGGGCGGAGAACTCCGAACTGCTCGTGGCGGTGGACGAGGGCAGCGGCGAGATCCTGGGCACCGTGGCCTTCGTGCTGCCCGGCAGCGCCTACGCGGAGGTCTCCCGAGAGGGCGAGGGCGAGTTCCGGATGCTCGCGGTCGGCCCGGCCGCCCGCGGTCGCGGCATCGGCGAGGCGCTCGTGGAGGCGTGCCTGGAGCGGGCCCGCAAGCACCACTTCACCGCCGTCGCGATCTCCACCGTGTGGGACATGCGCGCCGCACACCGGCTCTACGCGCGGATGGGCTTCCACCGCGCGCCCGAGCGCGACTGGTGGCCGGTGCCCGAGGTGGAACTGATCTGCTACCTCAAGGACCTGCGCGCCGCCCCGTAGAACCGAGCGGGACACCGCCGTTCGTCGGGCCGGCGGACCGTTCGTCGAAACCGGGTCCGGCCGGGTCCGCTCCGGCCGCCCGGGCCCAGGCCGTAATCTACGGCCGTGAGCACCGATGCAGCCTTCTGCGACCACTGCGGCGAACAGCGTGCCGGCGCCGCGCACGACGACTGTGTGCGGCGCCGCGAACTCGAACCCCCGCGCTACTGCGGTCGGTGCCGACGGCGGATGACCGTACAGGTGACCCCGCGCGGTTGGACCGCCAAGTGCGTCGAGCACGGAGTGCTCACGTCGATCTGACCCCCGCGGTCGGGCCGGCGCGAGTACTCGGACGCGATGCCTCGCCGGGTGCTACTCGATCACCGCGATCGGGTCGCCCTCCTGGATCACGTCGCCCTCGGCGACGCTGATGCGGGCGATGGTGCCCGGAAACTCGTTGAGCACCGGGATCTCCATCTTCATCGACTCCAGGATGACCAGAGTGCTGCCGGCCTCGACCGTGTCCCCCTCGTGGGCGACGACCTTGGCCACGTTGGCCACCATCTCCGCCAGGACCTGCTCGGCCATCGTCGTTCCTCCTTCGGGCCCGGGTCGGGCCGTGGTGAAGCGCGGATCGGGCGCGATGACGCCCGCTCGAAATCCAATCACGGGAATCCGGCCCCGGCGGCTGTCCGAGCCGACAAGGCCCTCCCGCGATCCTGGTCCGAGCCCGCGGGCCCGTCCCGGATCCGAGGGCTCAGCCGGTCCGTTCCAGCACCTGCGCCAGCGCCTCGACCACCCGGGGGTCGTAGGCCCCGGACACGTCCGCACGCAGCCGGGCCAACACCTCGGGCCGCGAACGCGGGTCGTCGCTCGTCGTGATCAGGTCGTCGTAGGCGTTGACCACCTTGATGATCCGGCCGGCCAGCGGTGGTGGCGGTCCGCCCCCGGCGTCCCGGTAGGGGTCGGCCTGCGCGGCCACGATGCCGGCCACCCGATCGAGCACCCCGCTCTCCCGGATCACCTCCGCGCCCAGCCGGGCGATCCGACGTTGCTCGGCCTCGGGCAGATTCAGCGTGGTGCCGCCGGGCACCGGTTCCGCCAACGCGAGTTGCCCGATGTCGTGCATCCCGGCCGCAGACCGCAACTCGCGCAGTTCCGGCTCGCCCAGCCCCAGGTCCACCCCGACCGCGTGCGCGAGATCGCCCACCCGGGCGGCATGCCCCGGCGACCCGCACCCGGCCGCCTCCGGCAGCCGCGACAGCGCGTCGACGGTCTGCCGATGCACCAGCCGGATCGCGGCGTAGCGCCGAAAGGACAGCAGCACCAGCAACGACGGCAGACAGAACACCGGCACCGCCCACAGGCCCAGCGCGCCGGCGGACAGGGCGATCAACATGCCGCTCGCGCCCACCGCGGTGCCGATCCCGGTCAGCCCGCAGGCCCGTCCGGTGTCCTCGCCGTCCGGCCCGATCCGCTCGGTGGGGCCGAGCCCCGCGCACAGCGCTCGTAATTCGGCCAGCAGCGCGGGACGGAACGCACGACCCACCCGAGCCATCGCGGCCACCACCGCGTCGCACAACGAGGTCAACAACACCACCAGGACCAGGTAGCCGCCGTAGGCCCACCCGTGCCCCATCACCGCGTCGAGCCCACCGTCCGCGTACATCGGCCGGAACAACGTCGCCGCGAAGCCCGCCGCGAGCACCCGACGGGCGACGTACGCGGGCGCCGGTGCCCGACCGCGCGCGACGTGCGGCAGGGTGCCCGCGAGCAGCGCGACGGCGACCACCGCGACCACCTGGAGCACACCGTGCCGGGACACCGTGCCGTGCACGTCCGGGAGCAACGCGTAGGCGAGCGCGCCGGCCGCGCCCAGCGGCGCGGTCTCCCGGTTGCCGGGCAACGTCACCCGGGCCGTCTCGCCGACGGCGATCACCGTGCCGAAGACCAGGGCGTAGGACGGCTGCACCACGCCCTCGGCCGCGGTGACGGCCACCGCGACCGCCGCGGCGAGCGCGCCCAGCACGAGCACGACGGTGCCGGTGTACGCGCGCAACCGCGTGGCCGGCGCCGCCGGTTCGGCCCGGGCCCCGGTCGTCGTCACGACCCGCCGCCGACCCGCCCGCGGGCCACCGAGTGGGTGTCGGCCCGCGACTGCCCGCGCGGCGCGGGCACCCGCACCTCGCCCTCGCCGTCCCGCACCTCGGCCTCCGGCCAGCCGTGCCGGGCCAGCGCCTGTGCGAGCGCCTCGACCATGCGCGGGTCGAACTGGGTGCCGCTGCATCGGCGCAGCTCCGCCATCGCCGCGTCCGCCCCGCGCGCGGGCCGGTACGAGCGGGTCGAGGTCATCGAGTCGAACGCGTCCGCGACCGCGATCACCCGGGCGAACTCGGGGATCTCGGCACCGGCGAGACCGGCCGGATAACCGCGCCCGTCCATGCGTTCGTGGTGGTGCAGGATGCCCGCGTGCGCCTCGCCGAGAAAGGTCAGGCCGGCCACCATCTCGGCGCCGCTGACCGGGTGTCGCTGCATCTCGCGCAGTTCCTCCGGGTCCAGCCTGCCCGGCTTGGTCAGCACCCGGGTGGACACGCTCAACTTGCCGACGTCGTGCAGGATGCCCGCGTAGCGCAGCCGGACCACCCGATCCTCGCGCATGCCCAGCCGGCGGGCGATCAACACCGAGGCCCGGGCCACCCGTTCGCTGTGCCCTCGGGTGTAGCCGTCCTTGATCTCCACCGCCCGGACCAGGGTGCGTACGGTCGCCTCGTGCGCGGCCTGCTCCTGCGCCTGCTGGGCGTAGGCCCAGAACGCCACGTAGAGCGGGAGCAGCACCAACACCGCCGCGAACACGCCCAGTCGCTGCTGCCACAACACGGCCATCATCAGCCCGATCGGCACCGAGCCCAGTCGCCAACCGGCCGAGCGCACGAACACCTCGCGCAACACCGGGAGTCCGCCGGCGCCCTGGGTCTCGGCCCGGAACGCGGTGTCCAGCAGGCCGCTCACCACATACAGCGCCAGTCCCGCCGCGGCCGTCGGCAACAGCCCGGCGGGCAACTCCGACGCGGTCAGGTAACGCGTCCCGTCCAGGAGTTCGTAGACCCGGGAGGCGACCGCGATGGCCGGCACCAGATGCGCGGCGTCGACCACACGGGTGACCGGGTCGGCGGTGTCCGCCCGCGCGATCAGCACGCCGGGCAGCGCGACCGTCGCGGCAGCGCCCGCGGGCAACAGCAGCACCGCCGCGCACACCAACGGAAAAAGCGCCCCGTCGGGGGCGCCGCACAGGCCGGTGAGTCGGGCTCGGGCCACCGCCCCGAAGGCGATGAACAACACCGCCAACGCGCCCAGTCGATCGATGTCCACACCGGACCACGACAGCAGGATCAGCGCGGGCACGGACCCGCCCACCACGATCCCGGCGTGGATCCGGGCGCTCGGCGGCAGCGTGCGCATGCGACTCCTCGGCTGGTCGCTCGGACCACCGAGAATAGGCCGCCCGGGTAACGGCCGAAGGGCGCATGACCGGTTTGTCCCGGCCATGCGCCCCGGTTTTAGCTCGTTCGGGTCAGTGGCTCATCCGAATCGACGGCTCGTTCGAATCCGTTCGAAACGGCCGGCGATCGACTCGCCGGCCCGCTCGGATCAGGCGCGACCCGGGCGCTCTATCTCGACCACGGTCTCCTCGACCGAGACCCGCTGGGCGTCCACCTCGACGCGCACCAGCTTGATCCGCTCCAGCACCTTGTTGCGCAGCTCCGAGGGGACCTCGTCGCGCCCGCAGCAGCGGTGCACCAGCTCCTTCACCTGCTGTTCGAGGCCGTACTTGTCCAGGCACGGCGAGCACTCGTCGAGGTGCGTGCGAATGCTGGTGCAGTCCGCGTCCGCCAACTCGTTGTCGATGTACTCGTACAGGTGCCCGAGGATCTCGGAGCAGTCCACCTCGTGGTGGTCACCGCAGCTCATGAGTCCGAGCCTTTCCGGTCGGTGCCTGCGGGGACGAGGCCGCGCTCACGGGCGTAGTCGGCCAGCAGATCGCGGAGCTGACGTCGCCCGCGGTGCAGGCGCGACATCACGGTCCCGATGGGAGTACCCATGATGTCCGCGATCTCCTTGTACGCGAAGCCCTCGACATCGGCGAGGTACACCGCGATCCGAAACTCCTCGGGGATGGCCTGCAGGGCCGTCTTCACGTCGGAGTCGGGCAGGTGGTCGAGTGCCTGCGCCTCGGCCGAGCGCAGTCCGGTGGACATGTGCGACTCGGCGCGGTGGAGCTGCCAGTCCTCGATCTCCTCCGCATGCGATTCCAGCGGCTGCCGCTGCTTCTTGCGGTAGGAGTTGATGAAGGTGTTGGTCAGGATGCGGTACAGCCAGGCCTTGAGGTTGGTGCCCTCTTTGAACTGGTGGAACGACGCGTACGCCTTGGCGAACGTCTCCTGGACCAGGTCCTCGGCATCCGCCGGGTTGCGGGTCATCCGCAGCGCCGCCGAATACAACTGATCGAGGAACGGCAGGGCGTCCCGCTCGAACCGCGCGTCTTGCTGCTCCAAGGTCTCCGGTACGAGACCCACCTCCTTCAAGCCAGGTGTCGACGATATCGCCCGAGGCTGATCGGTGCCCGCACCCCACTCGGGCCAGGCGAGAAACGGTGCCTCGTTTCGGACAACCGAACCGGCGGCCTTGAGCATGGGAGCGACCTCCACTCGTCGACGCTTGACAGTTGGGGGAACACGTCGCCGACACGGATCATTCCCGTGCGCTCGCGGCCACCAGCCAATCGCCGACACCGGCTGTGATCAGGGCCAACGCCGCTTCCTGGGTGATCGCGGCGCGCTTGGGAACGGCGAATCCGTGGTCCGCGAACGGCACCCGGAGCAGGGTCGGACCGTCCTCCGGAAACTCGTCCGGCCCACCGAACGAGTCGCGTTCGCCCTGGACGACCAGGGTCGGCACGCCGGCGCCGAGCAGTTCAGCCAAGCGCGAACGCTCCGGCCGTCCGGGTGGATGCAGCGGGAAGGCCAGCGCGACCACACCCGCCACATTCGTTTCACCCGCGGTGCGGCACGCGACCCGGGCGCCCGCGCTGCGGCCGGATCCGAACACCGGCAGGCCCTCGACCGCGTTGCGCCGGGCGATCTCGGCGAGCACCGGAAGCCAGCCCGCGTCCAAGGTCCCCGGCGCCGGGGCGAGTCGCCGACCGGCCACCCGCCACGGCTGCTCGACCAGGGCGACGTGGATGCCGCGTGCGGGCAGCGCCGCGGCGAGCGCGGCCAGGTCGCGCGCCTCGATCCCGCCGCCCGCGCCGTGGCTCGCCACGAACCACGCCCGGGCCGGCACCGCGGTGGCGCGCCGTACGGTCACCCGCGCGGCACCGACCGGCGTGGTGACCTCGAACACCTCGGCCGGCCCGGCGTCGCCCGCCGACCGGCCCCCGGCGCCCACCGCCGCCGGGTCGGTCGGGCCGGTGGAGTCGGTCGCGGCGGTCGAGCCGAGCGGGTCGACCCGATCAGAAGAGCGTCGCGTCAACGGTGACCTCGTCCTCGGGAATCGCTTCGAGCAGATGCGGCGCGTTGTTGCGGACGTTGTTGACGTCCGTCGAGACCGGGTGTGCCGTCATGAACCCGGTGGGCGGTGGCACCAGCAGCCCGCGGATCTCCTCCGGCTCGGTCCACGCCGGGTCCAGCCAGCCGTCCCACTTGTCCCGGGTCAGCACCAGCGGCATCCGGTGGTGGATCCGGGCCAGCTCGGGATCCGCGTCCAGGGTGAGGATCGTGCAGGTCCACAACCAGCCGAGCGGGTCGTCGTCGGCCCGGCTGCGATCGCGCCACCACTCGTACAGCCCGGCGAAGGCCACCTCGGCGCCGTCCGCCGCGTGGATCCAGTACGGCTGCTTGCGCGAGGCGCCCTTGGGGCCGTCCGGCGCGGTCTCGGGGGTGTGCCATTCGAAATAGCCGTCGGCCGGCAACAGGCACCGCCGGGCGGCGAACGCCTTGCGATAGGCCGGCTTCTCGTGCACGGTCTCGGACCGCGCGTTGATCATCTTGGCGCCCATGCCGGGATCCTTGGCCCAGGACGGCACCAGGCCCCACTTGATCGGGCGCAGTTGCCGGGCGGGCGCGCCGCCGGACTCGACCGGGCGTTCCAGGACCGCGTAGACCTGCTTGGTCGGCGCGATGTTCCAGTCGGGAGGGAGCTCGTCCGCGGGGTCGAACCGATCGACCTCGAAGATCTCGACGAGGTCATCGGGGCTCTTGCTGGACGCATACCGGCCACACATGGCGTCCAGGGTGCCACGTACGGAAAACGAATCGGGGCCGGGTCGGCGAACGGACTAGGCTTGCCACGTGATGTCTGCGTTGTGGTCTGCCCCCGTTGCCTCCGCTCCCGTGACCGCCACCGTCGAGGTGCCCGGGTCCAAGTCGGTGACCAACCGCGCCCTCGTGTTGGCCGCGTTGGCCGACGGTCCCGGCTATATCCGCCGGCCGCTGCGCAGCCGCGACTCGTCGCTGATGGTGGCCGGCCTGCGTGCGCTCGGCGTGGTGATCGAGGACCGCGGCGAGGACTGGTACGTGCTGCCCGGCGGACTCTCCGGCCCGGCGACCGTGGACTGCGGCAACGCGGGCACGGTGATGCGCTTCCTGCCGCCGGTGGCCGCGCTCGCCGACGGGCCGGTGCGCTTCGACGGCGACCCGCGCTCGTACGAGCGCCCGCTGGACGGCGTGATCAACGCACTGCGCGACCTGGGCACCCGGATCGACGACGAGGGCGAGGCCCGGCTGCCGATGACCGTGCTCGGCGGCGGCGGGGTCGAGGGCGGCGTGGTGCACATCGACGCCTCCGCGTCGTCGCAGTTCGTCAGCGCGCTGTTGTTGTCCGGGCCGCGCTTCAACCTCGGTGTCGAGATTCGGCACACCGGCGGCTCGGTGCCCTCGATGACGCACATCGCGATGACCGTGGACATGCTGCGGGCGGCCGGCGCCCGGGTGGACGACGCCGAGCCCAACGTGTGGCGGGTCGCCCCGGGCGCGTTGCTCGGCCGCGACATGGTCGTCGAGCCGGACCTGTCCAACGCCGGTCCGTTCCTGGCCGCCGCGCTGGTCACCGGCGGTTCGGTGACCGTGCGGGACTGGCCCGAGCACACCACGCAGCCCGGTGACCGGCTGCGCTCGATCTTCACCGCGATGGGCGGCTCGTGCACGCTCGGCGCGGCCGGCCTGACCCTGACCGGCGGCACCGCGGTGCACGGCATCGAGGCCGATCTGCACGACGTCGGCGAGCTGACCCCGGTGATCGCGGCGGTCGCGGCACTGGCCGACGGCCCCAGCCGGCTGACCGGCGTGGCCCACCTGCGGCTGCACGAGACCGACCGCCTGGCCGCGCTGGTCAAGGAGATCAACGACCTCGGCGGCGACGTGAACGAGATCGAGGACGGCCTGGAGATCCGGCCGCGTCCGCTGCACGGCGGTGTCTTCCACACCTACGACGACCACCGGCTGGCCACCGCGGCCGCCGTGCTGGGCCTGCTGGTCCCGGGCGTGGAAGTGGAGAACGTGGAGACCACCGCGAAAACCATGCCCGACTTCACCGGTCTGTGGACGCGCATGCTGACCGCACGACGCGGCTGAGAGGCCCGGGACGATGGCGGGACTGGGCTCCAACCGACGCAGGGATTTGGACGAGGACGACATCCGGGTCCGTCCGGGCAAGCGCGGTTCCCGTCCGCGCACCCGGACCCGGCCCAAGCACGAGGACGCCCGCGAGGGTCGCGTGCTGACCGTCGACCGCGGCCGGTACACGTGCCTGCTGGAGGACGAGGACGCGCCGGACCGCTCGATCACCGCGATGAAGGCCCGCGAATTGGGCCGCAAGGGCGTCGTGGTGGGCGACCGGGTCGCCATCGTCGGCGACCTCAGCGGCGAGGACGGCTCGCTGGCCCGGATCGTCCGGGTCGAGGAACGCCGCAGCACGCTGCGCCGCACCGCCGACGACGACGATCCGTACGAGCGGATCATCGTGGCCAACGCCGACCAGCTCGCGATCGTCACCGCGCTGGCCGACCCCGAGCCGCGCCCGCGGCTGATCGACCGCTGCCTGGTGGCCGCCTACGACGCGGGCCTGGAGCCGCTGCTCGTGCTCACCAAGGCCGATCTCGCCTCTCCCGACGACCTGTTGGAGATGTACGGGGCGCTCGGCGTGGAGTTCGTGGTCACCAGGAGCGAGTCGAACTGGGACCTGGATCCGATCCGTGCCCGCCTGGCCGGCAAGGTCACCGTCTTCGTCGGCCACAGCGGCGTCGGCAAGACCACCCTGGTCAACGAGTTGGTGCCGAACCACCGGCGCGCGGTCGGCCACGTCAACGAGGTGACCGGTCGCGGCCGGCACACCACCACGTCGGCGCTGACCCTGCGGCTGCCCCCCTTCGAGGACGACACGGTCGAGCCCGGCCTCGATCAGGGCTGGGTCGTGGACACCCCGGGAGTGCGCTCGTTCGGCCTCAACCACGTCGACCTGGGTCGGGTGATCAACGCCTTCCCCGACCTGGCGGCGGGCACCGAGGACTGTCCGCGCGCGTGTTCGCACGACGAACCCGACTGCGCGCTCGACGCCTGGGTCGAGGCCGGCCACGCCGAGCCGGCCCGGTTGTACTCGCTGCGTCGGCTGCTGAGCACCCGCGAACGCGACGAGGGCGACTGACGCCCACCGCCGGGGTCAGCGCACCAGGGGGAGGAAGATCGTGTCGACGATCTCCTCCAGGAGCCGGTCCGGCACGGAAGCGAAGGTCGTCAGGATCTCCAGCCGCAGCAGGCCGAACGGCAGGTCCTTGACGCGCTCGGTGAGAAGTTCCGGCTTCTTGATCTCGCCGCGCGCGACGGCGCGCTCGAAGAGCACGTCGACGGAATTCTCCCGCCCCGCCGTCAGGAGGTCGCCGGGGCTGGTGCCGGTCTCCTGGTAGTAGCCGGCCAGGTGCACGCTCATCACGGTGACGAACCGGACGCGGGTGGCGTTGATCTCCCGCATGAGGGTGAGGACGTCCTCCCGCAGGCTTCCGGTGTCGGGCACGTCGAGGCGGTTCTGCTCCAGCATGTGCCCGATGGCCGCCCGGACCAGTTCGTCGCGGTCGGACCAGCGGCGATAGAGCACGGGCGGGCTGGTGCCCGCGCGCTGCACGACGGCGTCCATGGTGAACCTGGCGTAGCCGTTGGCCACGAGTTCTTCCCAGGCCGCGTCCAGGAGCGCCTTCTCCAGTGCCGCCCCGCGGCGCCGCTCGGCCATGCACATCTCCCCTGCATCCCTTAGATAGACTTGCCTATCTTATATCGGCGCCGTAGCGTGGCATCCGTAAGATAGGACTCTATATCTTAGGCGGCTGTTCGTGAACGTTTCCCATGACACCGGCCCCACGCCCGCGGCGACGGACCCCGACCGTATCGACCCCGCCGTATGGCGGATGGCCTTCACCATCGTGGTGGGCACCCTGGCCGTCGTCTTCGACACCACCATCGTCAGCGTCGCCCTCGACGACCTGGCCGGGCAACTCGACGCCCCGCTGTCGACGATCCAGTGGGTGAGCACCGGCTACCTGCTGGCCGTGTTCGTCACCATGCCGCTCGCCGGCTGGGCGCAGTCCCGCATGGGCGGCAAACGCCTGTGGATCGCGGCCCTGGGCGTCTTCCTGCTCGGCTCGATCCTCTCCGCGTCGGCCGGGAGCGTAACCGCCCTGATCGCCTTCCGCCTCCTCCAGGGCGTCGGCGGCGGCATCATGATGCCGCTGATGGCCACGCTGATCATGCAGGCCGGCAAGGGCCGCCACATCGGCAGGGTGATGGCCACCGTCACCCTGCCCACCGCGCTCGGCCCGATCCTCGGCCCGGTGCTGGGCGGCCTCATCCTGCATCTGGCCGACTGGCGCTGGCTCTTCCTCGTCAACATCCCGTTCTGCGTCGTCGGCGCCTGGCTCGCCTGGCGCAACCTGCCCGACGACCGACCCGCACCCGACGGCGCCCGCGCCAAGCTGGACGTCGTCGGCCTGCTCCTGCTCTCCCCCGGCGTCGCCGCGATCATCTACGGCCTCTCCCGGGTCGAGGGCGCGGGATTCGCCGGCGCCGAGGTCCTCGTCCCGCTGCTCGGCGGCCTCGCCCTGGTCGGCGGCTTCGTCGCGTGGGCATCGACGCGCGGCAGCGGCGCCCTGGTCGACCTGCGGCTCCTGCGCCATCGCGCGTTGGCCGCCGCCGCCGGCCTCGGTTTCCTGGCCGGGATCACCCTGTACGGGGCGATGCTGTTGTTGCCCCTGTACTTCCAGCAGGTCCGCGGCGAGGACGCCCTCGGCGCCGGTCTGCTGCTCATCCCCCAGGGCTTCGGGCTGCTCCTCGCCCGCACCCTGGCGGGCAAGTACACCGACCGTTTCGGTCCACGCCCGGTCGCCTGCGTCGGATTCGCCGTCGTCACCGCGGCCACGGCGCCGTTCGCCTTCGTCACCGCCGACACCGCCTTGGTCCTGCTGATGGCGGCGCTGTTCGTCCGCGGCGCCGGCATGGGCGCCGCCACGATCGCGCTCGCCGGCGCCGGCTACGTCGGCCTGGAGCACCGGGAGATCCCGCACGCGAGCATCATCACCCGCGTCGCCCAGCAGATCGGCGGCTCGGTGGGCACCGCCGCCCTGGCCGTCGTCCTCCAGCACACCGGCGCCGGCGCGCACACCCCCGACGCCCTGGCCGACGGCTTCGGCGACGCCTTTTGGTGGTCGGTGGCCATCACCGCCCTCGCCGTCCCGCTGTGCCTGCTCCTGCCCACCCGCCCCGAGCCGACCCCGACCGACAAGACCGAGGCCCGAGCCACCGTCCGGGCCTGATCCGTCAACGCGGCGCCGCGAGGCTGTTCTCGACCGTGTCGTGCCAGACCGCCTTGGACCCGGATTCGCCCACCCGCACCACCTGGACGACCGCGAACACCGCGGCCACCACGGTCAGCACGGCCACGATCGGAACCACGATCGGCGGTATCGTCCGCGGCCGGAACGTCGCGGCGGCCCGGTGCCGGGCGACCAGCATCAGCACCAGCGTGACGCCGAACAGACCCAGCACGTACCAGAGCATGTCCGCGCCCCGGTCCACGTGGGTCTGTACCGCGGCGGCGCGTTGGCCCTCGGTGAGCCGGTCCAGCCGGGCGAGCAGCTTCTCGCCGCTCTCCTTCGCGACGAAGGCGGTCAGCGCGGCGGCGGCGTCCAGGCCGACCACCCACCACCCGGCGCGCAGCAGCCACGGGCGCCGGGCCGCCACGAGCACGCTCGCGATCGCCGCCGCCGGCACGATGACCACCGCCAAGTGCACGACCAGGACGTGGAGGGGCAGGCCGGAGACGGTGTCGAACATGAAAAGGCTCTCCTAAGCAGTCGGGGCCGAGGGGGATGCACGACCCTCGCACAGAGCAACGGCTCACACGGTGCCCGGGTTCAGTGCGCGTCGAACACCCGTGCCGCCCGGGCGCTCACGGTCCGCTCAGGGGGGCCAGCCCTACCCCGGGTCCGGGTGACCGCCGGATGCCGCCCTCGAGACGAGCGCTCATACAGTTTGGGCAGCTTCGGATCACCTGTCGGGGAGAGTGTCATGAAAAGGCCGCTACGGACGTCACTGATCTTCTTCGGTGGGGTGTTCGCCATCACGGGGATCCTGCTGGCGGCGTGGACCGGGATCATCGCGCTCTCCAGCCACGACGTGCACGACACGAGGACCTTCACCCTCACCACCGGCGACCTGGTCATCGACACCGACAACGGCGGGGTCACCCTCGAACCGGGCGAGCCGGGCAGGATCATCGTGGACCGGCGGATCACCGACAGCATCAACGGCCCCGACCCGACCTGGACCCTGCAGGGCAACCGGCTCAAGCTGCGGCTGAACTGCCCGAGCTTCCTGGGCGTGAGCTGCGGCGGGTCCTACCGGATCAAGGTCCCGCTCGACGTCCCGCTCAGGGTCGGCGCGGACAACGGCTCGATCACCGCGAGCGGCCTGCGCCAGGACATGCAGTTCACCACCAGCAACGGGCACATCGGCATCGACGACAGCACCGGCAATCTGAGCCTGAACACCGACAACGGTGGCGTCTCGGTGTCCCGGGTGAACGCCGACCGGGTCTCGGTGCAAACCGACAACGGCGGCGTCCGGCTGCGCTTCGACACGGCGCCCACGAACGTGAAGGTGCGCACCGACAACGGCGGGGTGCACCTCAGCGTGCCGGACGACCACAACACCTATCGGGTGTCCACCCACACCGACAACGGCGGCGTCAACAACGACATCGGCAACGACACCCGTTCGAACCGGGTGATCGACGTCCGCACGGACAACGGCGGCATCGAAATGAACCTGGTTCCGGTCCGCTGAGACACGCCCCGGGGGCATGCCCCGACCGAGGATCCGGCGGGTCGTTCAGACCACGAACGACCCGCCGGTGCGCCAGTACACCCCGCCCTCGCGGCCGAGGAAGCCCTCGTCGACGAGGTGCCTGCGCAGGGCGGCGTGATCGTCCATGAACCGGTGCAACGTCTCCTCGATCTCGGCCTCGTCGTAGCGCACTCCGGGTTCGAAGCTGCCCGCGATGTGATCCAGCACGACCAGCCGCTTGGCCCGCTGCACCGGCAACTGCCGGACCCGGCCCCGGACGAGGTAGGTGCGCAACACCGCCGCCTCGGCCGGGCCGCGGTCGGCGAACGCGTCGTCCGGCTCCCCGCCCATCCCGGCCGCGGCCTGGGCCAACGCCTCGGGGCAGGCATGCCAGCCGTCGCCGGACCGCGCGGCCAGACCGGCCGACTCCAACCGGGCCAGCACCTTGATCGTGTCCCGCAGCGGCAGTCCGGCCCGATCGGCGATCTCGGAGCTGAGGTGGGCCTCCAGAACCAACGCGGCGAACACCTTCAGCCGGGCGTCGTCGGCGAGGAGACGGAGCAGTTCCGCAGGTTCGTCGGCCGGACCCATGGCTCCAGGGTAGGACTTTCGACCCCGCCGGGGACGGGTTGTCGGACAGGATCACCCGGATGCCCGTGCGAGGTCAGTCGCCGCGTACGCCCAGCTCGTCGATGTGCGCCAGCAGGTCGCCCGGCTCGTCGTAGACCCGGAAGGCGTGCGCCCGTTCGAGTTCGTCCGCGCCGTAGCCGCCGGAGAGCAGTCCCACGCCCAGCGATCCCGCCCGGCGGGCGGCCAGCAGGTCCCAGATGCTGTCCCCGACCACGACGCACTGCGCCGGGTCCACCCCGAGCTTGGCCGCACCGGCCAGGAACAGGTCCGGATCCGGCTTGGCCCGGGCGACCTCGTCGCGGGTGACCATCGCCAGGTCGGCGGGCGCGCCGAGCTTGGCCAGCATCGGCTCGGCGCCGGCCCGCCGTCCACTGGTGGCGATGGTCCACGGGATGCCCACGTCGGTGAGGTGGCGCAGCAGCTCCGGAGCCCCGGGCAGCGGCTGCACGAACGGCACCCGGGCGGCGTAGTGGCGCCCGTGCGCGTCGGTGAGCGCCTCCACCTGCTCGGGCGACAGGTCGATGCCCGTCTCGCGCTGGATGCCCTTGACGAACAATCCACCGCTCATCCCGACCTTGCGGTGGATCCGCCACATCGCCAGGTCGATGCCGGCCTCGCTGAGCGCCTCCTGCCACGACATCACGTGGTGGTAGACGCTGTCGACGAGGGTCCCGTCGAGGTCGAAGACGAAGGCGGGCGGACGGGCGCGTACAAGATCGGTCATGCCGAAAATCTAGCCCGTCCCCGCGCCTGCGGCCCTCTCGCACCGGAACCCCTCGCGCCGCGGCCGGCCCCGGCTCAGTCGTCCGAGCCCAGTTCCACCATCTCGGTCACCTCGGCCGCCCGGGCCCGTTCGTCCGCGCGAAAACGCCGGTCCCGATCCAACGCCTCGGCCTGGTCCTCGTCGGCGCGCATCATGTGCTCGACATCGGTATCGCCCATGTCCAGCACGCCCATCTCGGCGAAGGTGCCACGCACCTTGGGCCCCCACAGGCCGATGTCCTTGATGCACGGGACGATCCGACCGAACAACAACCGGCGGAACTCGCGCAGGTATTCGGAGTTCTCGGTGGCCTCGCGCGCCTCGGCCTTGTCGATCAGGAAGTTGTCCCACACCTCCTCGTCGCGCAGCCGGTCGCGCATCAGGTAGCAGCCCTCGACGACGAACTCCTCGCGCTCGCCGCGCTCGGCGTCGCTCAGTTCGCGGTAGTAGTCGCGCAGTGCCATCCGCCCGAACGCCACGTGCCGGGCCTCGTCCTGCATCACGTACGCCAGGATCTGCTTGGGCAGCGCGACCGTGGTCAGATCGCGCAATATCCCGAAGGCGGCCAGCGCCAGGCCCTCGATCAACACCTGCATGCCCAGGTAGGGCATGTCCCAGCGGCCGTCCGACAGCGTGTCGTCGAGCAACGACTTCAGACTCGGGTTGATCGGGTAGTACAGGCCGACCTTGTCCTTGAGGAAGCGCGCGTACACCTCGGCGTGCCGGGCCTCGTCCATCACCTGGGTGGCCGCGTAGAACTTCGCGTCCAGGTCGGGCACCGACTCGGCGATCCGCGCGCTGCAGATCAGCGCGCCCTGTTCGCCGTGCAGGAACTGGCTGAACTGCCAGGCGATGGCGTGCCGGCCCAGTTCGTCGCGCTCGCGCTGCGACATCATGTTCCAACTGCGCGTGCCGTACAGCGTGTTCAGTTCCTGCGGGATGCCCAGCGGGTTCGTCGGGTCCACCGGCAGATCCCACTCGATCCGCCGGGCGGCGTCCCACTGCTTGTCCTTGCCCTTGGCGTACAGGGCGAGGAGGCGATCCCGGCCCTCGTCGTACTCCCAGTTGAACCGGGCCGCCCCCGACGCGGGGACCTCCCAGACCGTCATATCGGCGGGCAGCGCGTACAGATCGTGCGTCGACACGGGCGTTCTCCTCGCGAGAGACGTGTGACGTGCGGCGGCGGTAGCCGTGTACTGGCTGTCCTACGCCCTCGTCGCGCCGACCGGAACCCCCACGAGGCCATCGATTACCGGCGAGTAGCCTGCTCCGTCCTCGACGTGCCCTCGGCCGGGGCGCTCGACGCCGTCCCGCTCTCGCCCGGCACCGCCGGCGGCTTGCCCGGCCTGGCCGGCATCGCCGCGCCGATCCGGGCCTGCGCCGGGATGGCCGCCGCCGGACCGGCCGCGGAACCCAACCGGCTGCGCAGCCGCTGCCGACGTCGACCCAGCGATCGGGTCGCGGCCGGACTGGCCCGACGCACCTCCTCGGGCAGCGCGAACCACGCCTCCACGACGGCGAGCGCCTGGGGTCGCTCGCCCGCCCGCTCCAGCAGGTCGGCGGCGCGTTCGTAGGTCCACGCGGTGCGCATCTCGGCCCCGACGCCGTGCAACAGGGTGCCCAGCTCGCGCAGTTCCTCGCGCTCGAAACGATCCTCGAGCGCAGTGCCCTCCAGCGTCCAACCGTCCAGACTTCGACGCGGTTGGACGAGACCGGGTCCCGGTACGGCCTCTTTGCCGTGTGTTGTCCTGCGCCCGACCCCGAACAGTGCCATCGCGGTCCCGCACCCCCTCCGCCATCGACTTCGTACTCGTATCACGCGCACGATCGATGAACGGTTGTCGACTGTCGCTGATCGCGCTTCCTTGTCTGCATAACGAGCGTACGAGGCGGCGGCGACGGCGCGTAAGTGTGTCCGTGCGCGCGGGGTGTACACAAACGTTCGCGAGCCGCCAGTACTGTTCGTGTCATGCCCGGCTATGACGATGATCTGCGCTTCGCCCACGTTCTCGCGGACGCCGCCGACGCGACCACCATGGACCGCTTCAAGGCGCTCGACCTCCGGGTCGAGACGAAGCCGGACATGACCCCGGTCAGCGACGCGGACAAGGCCGCCGAGGAGATCATCCGGCACCAGCTCGGGCGTGGCCGCCCGCGCGACGCGGTGCTGGGCGAGGAGTTCGGCTCGACCGGCCACGGTCCCCGGCGCTGGGTGATCGACCCGATCGACGGCACCAAGAACTTCGTCCGGGGCGTGCCGGTGTGGGCGACGCTGATCGCGCTGATGGACGGCGACGAGTCGGTGATGGGCGTGGTCTCCGCACCCGCGCTGGGACGTCGCTGGTGGGCCGCCAAGGGCGCCGGCGCGTGGACCGGCCGCAGCCTGTCCCAGGCTTCGCGCTGCCGGGTGTCGAAGGTGGCCGCGATCGAGGACGCCTCGTTCGCGTACTCCAGCATGGGCGGCTGGGAGGAGCGCGGCCGGATGGACGACTTCCTGGACCTGACCCGGGCCTGCTGGCGCACCCGTGCCTACGGCGACTTCTGGTCGTACATGCTGGTCGCGGAGGGCGCGGTGGACATCTGCGCGGAGCCCGAGGTCAACCTGTGGGACCTCGCGCCGCTGTCGGTGATCGTCGAGGAGGCGGGCGGACGATTCGGCTCGCTCGCCGGCACCCCGGGCCCCGCCGGCGGCACCGCCGCCGCCTCCAACGGGCTGCTGCACGAGGAGTTGCTGGCCCGGCTCGGCGACGTGCCCGAGGGCGTCTGACGGTTCCGGGCGTCCCGCAGGTTTGCGGTACTCCTTTCGAGTGAGTTGTCCGCTATACCTTCCCTTGACCTTCGCGGCATGTGACCATGTGAAAACAGGGCTTGTGAACTTGTGAAAACTTTCCCGAGCGCACCCTCGCCCTGACATCCACGCCCCGACGGAGGTGGTGTCACATGCTCGTTCGCGACGGCATGAGCACGATCGTTCTGACCATCGGCCCGACCCATACGCTCCGCGCCGCGGCGCGCCTGATGTCCGCCCGCCAGATCGGCGCGGCGGTGGTGATCGACCCGGACACGTCCGGGCTGGGCATTCTCACCGAGCGGGACATCCTGATGTCGGTCGGCGCGGGCCAGAATCCCGACGCCGAGTGCGCCGGCGATCACCTCACCTCGAACGTGGTCTTCGCGACCCCGTCCTGGACCCTGGCGGACGCCGCGGCGGCGATGACCCGCGGCGGCTTTCGCCACCTGATCGTGCTCGACGACGGTGACGTACTCGGCATCATCTCGGTCCGCGACATCGTGCGTTGCCAGATCCACGAGGCACAACGCACCGAGGAGTTGGTGAGTTGATCGCGGCGGGGGGGCCGGGGGGGCCCCCGCGCCCCCCCCCCCCACCCCCCCCCCCGCGATCCCCGGACGGTCTACAGCGGCGGGTGTGGTGGGGGGGGGGGGGACCGCCGTAGA
>NZ_JBHZAV010000052.1:0-27110 GCF_042754445.1 Embleya sp. NPDC059213 | reverse complement strand
TACCTTGTTTTTGTGGTGGGCTGCTTATTTTTTTTTTATGACCCCGCCCACACCCCCCCGTGTTTTGGTTTTTTGGTGGGGGGGGGGCGCGGGGGGCCCCCCCGCCCCCCCGCGCCGACACCGCCCGGCACCGATTCGCGGCTCAGGTACCGGGCGGCGGTTCTCGGGGGGTGGTCAGGCGCGCAGGTCCTTGACGGCGGCGGCGATCCGGTCGCCGTAGCCCTGGTCGGCGGCCCGGAAGTGCCCGACGACCCGGTCGATGATGTCGTCTCGGGAGACCTGGGCCAGGAAGCCGGAGATGTTGGCCACCAGCCGGGCCTGCTCGTCCGCCGCCATCAGCCGGTACAGGTTGCCGGCCTGCACGTAGTCGTCGTCCTGGGCGTGCGCGGGGGCCTCGTGGGTTCCGGTGACACCGGCCACCGGGGTCGCCGCCCACAGCGGCAGGCCGCTCTCGTACGGGCCGCCGAAGCTGTTCGGCTCGTAGTTCTTGGCCCGCCCGCCCGGGTTGGTCGCCATGTGGCCGTCCCGACCGTGGTTGCGGGCGACGGTGGCGTGCGGCGCGTTGACCGGGAGTTGGGTGTGATTGACGCCCACCCGGTAGCGGTGTGCGTCGGCGTAGGCGAACAGCCGACCCTGGAGCATCTTGTCCGGGCTGGGACCGATGCCCGGCACGAAGTTGGCCGGGTTGAACGCGGCCTGCTCGACCTCGGCGAACACGTTCTCCGGATTGCGATCCAGCACCAGCCGGCCGACCTCGATCAGCGGGTAGTCGGCGTGCGGCCACACCTTGGTCAGGTCGAACGGGTTGAACCGGTAGGTCGCGGCCTCCGCGACCGGCATGATCTGCACCTTGAGCGTCCACGACGGCGCGGCTCCCGCGTCGATCGCGGCGAGCAGGTCCCGCTGATGCGAGTCGGGGTCGGTGCCGGCGAGCGCGGCGGCGGTGTCCGCGGTCAGATTCCGGATGCCCTGGTCGGTCTTGAAGTGGTACTTGACCCAGAACGCCTCGCCCTCGGCGTTGACCCACTGATAGGTGTGCGAGGAGAAGCCGTCCATGTGCCGGTAGGACGCGGGGATGCCGCGGTCGCCGAACAGCCAGGTGACCTGGTGGATGGCCTCGGGCGAGTGCGACCAGAAGTCCCAGACGTTGTCCGCCTCCTGGCTGCCGGTGTACGGGTCGCGCTTCTGGGTGTGGATGAAGTCCGGGAACTTCAGCGGGTCCTTGATGAAGAACACCGGGGTGTTGTTGCCGACGAGGTCGTAGTTGCCCTCCTCGGTGTAGAACTTCACCGCGAAGCCGCGCGGGTCGCGCACCGCGTCCGCCGAGCCGAGGTTGCCGGCGACGGTGGAGAAGCGGGTGAACACCTCGGTACGCCGGCCGGGTTCGCCGAGGAAGTGCGCCCTGGTGAACCGGGACAGGTCGGCGGTGACCTCGAAGTAGCCGAACGCGCCCGAACCGCGGGCGTGCACCACCCGCTCCGGGACGCGCTCCCGATTGAACCGGGCCAACTTCTCGATCAGGTACTGGTCCTGGAGCAGCAACGGCCCGCCGGGGCCCGCGGTCTGGCTGTTCTGGTTGTCGGCCACCGGTGCGCCGGATTCGGTGGTCAGCGTGTTCGGCTGCTGCGACATGGTTTGCGTCTCCCCTGGCGTTGCTCGTGCCGTGGTCAGGCACCCAACCTAGGACCAAGTTTGGACTTTGTCCAGAACTATATTTAGACCAGATCCAATCCGGGGACCTGTATCGTCGTACGCATGAGCGACCTTCTGGAACGACTGCGTGCGCGGGGATGGCGCCTGACCGCGCAGCGGCGCGTCGTGGCCGAGGTCCTGAACGGCGACCACGTACACCTGACCGCCGACGAGGTGCACGCGCGGGCGGGCGAACGCCTGCCGGAGATCAGCCGGGCGACCGTCTACAACACGCTGAACGAACTCGTCACGCTCGGCGAGGTGCTGGAGGTGGGCACCGACGGGCGGGCGAAGCGGTACGACCCCAACGCCCGCACCGCGCACCAGCATCTGGTGTGCCGCGTGTGCGGGACGATCCGGGACGTGCATCCGGACTGCGACCCGATCGCGGGCCTCGCCGAGACGGAGCGCTTCGGCTTCGACATCTCCGGCGTCGAGGTCACCTTCCGGGGCGTGTGCCCGGACTGCCAATCGGGCTGAGGCCGAGCCGACCCACTACGTGGGCGTGGTCCGCCGGACCAGGTGGACCGCGCCCGCGCGGGCCGCCCGGCGCAGCGCGGACCGCTCCGCGTCCAGGTGGGCGTGCAGGATGTCCAGGTCGGCGTCCTCGCCGCACTCGGCCAGGCCGAGCAGCATGCCCGGCGAGGGCCGGGTGCGCAGGAAGTCTCGGTACGCGGTGGCCGGATCGGCGCCGCCCGCCGACAGCCGGCGCCGCGCGGCGTCCCGCACCCGGGGCGAGCGATCCGCCAACGCACCCGCGAGTACGGCCGGTTCGGTCCCGGCCGGCAACACCTCGACCGCCCGCTCGCGCACCCGGGGATCGGGCACCCGCAGCAGCCGGATCGCGACGTGTCGGCGCTCCCGGCCGCGCAGCCGGGCCAGCAGGGCGTGTCCGGCCGCGCTCCGGCAGGCATGGTCCGAGTCGCGCAGCGCGATCGCCAACAGCGCGTCCTCGTCCAGGAGTTCCATGCCCAGGCGGCGCACGCTCGGTTGCTCCTCGGTGGCCAACGTGCGCCCCCGCGCCTCCCGGCGCGGCCCGGTGAGCAACGCCTCCCGGTAGGCGGACAACACCCCCTCGGACCGGCTCCGTCCGCGCAGCGCGTCGAGCACGGGCACCACCGCCCGCATCTCGTCCGGCTCGTCGTGCCAACGCAGCGCGGCCAACGCCCGCTCGCGCACCGAGTCCACCCAATCGTCGGTCCGCAGCGCCAGGAACACCGAGGCCAACGGCCCGGGTTCGGCCGCCAAGCGCACCACCGCCTCCTCCCGCAGCCCGCCGTTCTCGTCCAGACTCGTCACCGCCGCAGCCAACGGATGCCGACGCGTACGCAGCAACGTCCTGGCCTCGGCCACCCCGCCGAGCACCCCCGCGACCGCCCGCGGCCGAGCGGCCCGATCCACCCGAACCAGCGCCGCCGCGGACAACCCCATCACCCTCACCGCAGCCGCATCAGCCCCCGCGTCCCCCGCCGCCACCACACTCCGCAGATGAGCCACCACCCGCCCAGCCCCCTCACGGCCCCCGCCCTCCCCGGGCCACTCCCCCACAAAGGCGCCCCCACCGCCCCCGATCCCCCGCCCCTTCCGCAACCAGCCACCCCGCACAACCACCCACCTCCAGCCTCAACCGACCCGGCCCTTGCACACACCCGACCCGACCCCACCGCAACCCGAAGGCCCGAACACAACAAAATCAGCCCGTTCGGCGCTCGAGGACAACCCAGGACGCACGCACACACGGACACTCAACCCCAATCGGCCCGTCCGGCGCTTGACGACAAAGCCGGCCGAGCCACCGGCCCGTCCGGCGTTCGGGGACGCAGCCGACCGAGGCCGACCGTCAACTGGCCAGCGACTCCGCCCGGAACGCGTCCAGCAACCGCTGCGCCTTGGCCGCAACCTCCGCCGGGCCGTGCGCAACCGCCGGTCCACACCAATGCTCCGCGTCGGCCAGGTCCCCACGCCGCAACGCCAACACCACCAGCCGCAACGCCGCCCGCCCGTGCCCCCCACGCGCGGCCACCGTCAACCACGGCTCCGCGCCGTCCGGATCCTCGTGCCGCAGATGCAACAGCGCCAGATTCCACGCCCCGGACACGCTGCCCGCCTGGGCCGCGACCTTGAACCGCCGCGCCGCCGACTTGTCCTCACCCCGCCGCGCGCACAACACCCCGCAGCGCAGCGCCGCCGTCACATGCCCCGCGTCCGCCGCCACCGCGTACCAGCGCTCCGCCTGCTCGGCCGCCCCCGCCTCGGCCAACATCGCCCCGAGCCGAAAGGCCGCGGTCGGTCGATCCGCCCGCGCCGCCGTCTCGTAGGCCCGCGCCGCCCCCTCGGCATCCCCCCGCCGTTCAAGCAACAAGCCCAGTTGCAGCGCCGCGTCCGCGTGCCCCGCCTCCGCGGCCCGCTGCCAGCAGGTCTCGGCGGCGTCGTCCAGGCCGCCGCGCGCGTGCAGGATGCCCAGGTTGTACGAGCCGTCCACGCTGCCCGCCTCCGCGGCCCGCGCGAACCATATCCGCGCCTCCTCGTCGTCCCCGCGCTCCAGCAGCAGCCCCGCCAGCGCGTTGGCCGCGTCCCCGTGGCCCGCATACGCGGCCATCCGGAACCACCGCTCGGCGCCCGGCGCGTCCTCGTGCTCGGCGTGCAACAGGCCCAGATTGAACGCCCCGTTGCACTCGCCCGCCGCCGCGGCCCGTTCGTACCACCGGGCCGCCTCGCTCGACCGCCCGCCGGCCGCGAACCACGCACCGAGCGCGTTGGCGGCCGTCCCGTCACCGGCCTCCGCGGCGACCTGCCACCACCGCACCGCACCCTCGACGTCACCCGCGTCCTGCAACAGGAACCCGAGCGCGCGGGCGCCCTCGGCGTCCCCCTCCTCGGCCGCGAGCCGGTACCACCCGATCGCCTCGGCGGTGTCCCCCGCCCGCTCCAGCGAGGTCGCCAGCCGTACCGCGGCCCGCACGTGGCCGCACGAGGCCGCCCGCAGGAACCACGTCGACGCCGCGCGTTCGTCGTCCCGCTCCTGCCCCATCCTGCCGAGCCGATAGGCCGCCTCGGGGTGCCCGGCCTCGGCCGCCCGGCGATACCACCGCTCGGCCCCGGCCCGCCCGGTCAACTCGAAGAACTCGCCCAGCGTGAGTGCGGCCCGCACATGCCCCGACTCGGCCGCGTTGCGCAGCCAATAGACGCCCTGGCCGGAAAGATCGTGGTGGACACCCATGCTCGCGCCGGCGCCCGCCCGCGCCGCGTCGGCCTGATCCAGCAGCAGCGCGCCGAGCGAGAACGCCGCGATCCGACTGCCCGCCTCGGCCGCCCGGTGCCACCACAACGACGCGGCGTCGTCCCGCCCCTGACGGTGCATCAAAACGCCGAGGTTGGTCGCGGCGCCCCGGTGTCCCGCCTCGGCGGCCCGCCGCAACAGCTCGGCGGCCTCGTCCTGTTCGCCGCGCTCCAGCAACATCAGCGCGAGGCTGTTCGCGGCGGAGGGGCTACGGCCGGCCCGCTCGCGATAGCGGCGTTCGAGTTCGGCCGCCTCGTGCCGATCCAGCGCCTCGTGTCCCTCGACGCTGCCGCTCGGGCTGCGCCGACGCGGCCGGAACGGAACCAGCACGGCATAGTCGTCGGGGTGTGCGGGAGTCGTCGCGGCGGCGGCCCGACCGCGGTCCAGGACCACCGTGTCGGGGCCTTCCGGCACCGCTTCGAAGACGTCGGCCTCCGGCGGTGGGTCGTCCCCCCGCCGTCCGCGATGTCCCTTCCACGCCCCCATGACTCCATCGTGGCATCTCGGGCCACATCCATGCAGTCGCGATTCGGCAACGACGGCCCGACTCCGGACGTATTGTCGTGATACGTCCCATGTCGACGCATGCACGAAGGGCCCGGTCGTAAAGACCGGGCCCTTCGATGTGGTAGCGGGGACAGGATTTGAACCTGCGACCTCTGGGTTATGAGCCCAGCGAGCTACCGAGCTGCTCCACCCCGCGTCGGTAGACACAACTCTACGGCAGCGTCCGAGGGCAGGCAAATCCCTTCGCCCGCACCCGGAACGGCGCCCGGAATCGTCATACCCGACCGGCAGCGCCGCACGCACCGCGCGGACGACCCCCGAGAGCGGCCGAATTCAGACCATGGAGTGAACCTGTTCATCCCGACCCCGATCCCGAATCGATCCCCCTTTGACAGCAATTACCCCTGGTTGACCGGGAGTTCGATTGCGCCACAACGGGGTTCTCGGCCAATCCCGGACACGATCGAATCTCGACATGGGGTCGGAAGCCGTCACGGCGTGCCTCCGATGGGGTACGGTCTGCGTCGTGGTCATATCAGGAATGGACCATCCGAGCATGCCGCGCCGAGTCCCGGTTCCACCGATGGACGTCGGCCGAAGCGGCGTGGGCGAGCGCCTCGAGAGGCACCTCGCCCTCATCGGTCGCGCCTCCACGCAGGAGACGGCGAGCAGTCTCGAATCGGCCGCCATCATCCAGAGCCTGGCCCCGCGCAACGAGTCGCGCGGCCACCGACTGGCGCGCGTCACGCTGATGGCTCCGCTGCGCGCCAAGCGCCGCCGCCAGATCGCGCTCTAGTCCGGCACCCCTCAGCCCGTGCGCCACCCCGACGCACCGCGTCGGGCCATGCCGTCACGTCCGGTCGGGCCCGCACCGGATCCGACCGAACGGACTCGACGACACCGGGACACGAACACGACATACGCGAGAGGCCCGGTTCCGAAGAACCGGGCCTCTCGCGTGTTTCCCAAGTAGCGGGGACAGGATTTGAACCTGCGACCTCTGGGTTATGAGCCCAGCGAGCTACCGAACTGCTCCACCCCGCGATGCGTTGTGCCTTGAGCTTACGTGACCGGTAGCCGCACACCAAATCGATAACGCGACGGGCCCGCCCCCGAAGGGAGCGGGCCCGCCTCGTGCGTCATGCGCCGTCGATCACGGCTTCGGCGTCGCGCCGGTCGCCGGAGCCCCCGTCGCCGGGGGTGTCCCGGTCGCCGGCGGCTTGGCCGCCGCCTGCTCGGCCGCGATGGCCTTGTTCACGGCCGCCTGCAGGCGCTTCTGCGCCTCGCCGTACTTGGCGAAGTCACCCGCCTTCAGGGCCGCGTCCGCTTCCTTGAGCGCCGCGTTGGCCTCGTCCAGCGCCTGCTTGACCGTCGGGTTCTCGGTCGTCGGCGGCGGCGTGGTCCCCGTCGTCGGCGGTGGCGTGCCGGTGGTCGGCGGTGTACCGGTCTCCGGTGGCACCGTCGTGGTCGGCGCGCCACTGAACACCTTGGTCAGCGCCTGATCGAGGGTGTCCTCGAAGGCGATGCTGCCGCCGTAGGAGACCAGCACCTTCTGCAGGACCGGATACGAGCCCGGCGCGTTGGCCCGGACGTACACCGGTTCCACGTACAACATGCCGCCGCCCACGGGCAGGCTGAGCAGGTTGCCGTAGACCACCACCGAGTCGCCCCGCTGCAGGATGTTGATCACCTGTGCGACCGCTGCGTTCGACTTGAACTGGTTCTGCATCTGGTCCGGACCCAGGATCGCCGTGTTCGGCGGCAGACTCAGGAGTCTGATCTTGCCGTAGCCGGGTGATCCGGGTTCCGAGTTCACCGCCATGAAGGCGGCCAGGTTCTGCCGTTCCTTCGGCACGAACGTGCTGGTGAGCTGGAACGACTGCTGCGCGTCGGGAGCGCCGCCCGGTGTCGCCGACGGCATCTTCATCGACAGGTAGTACGGCGGCTGGTCGCCGGAACCCGGTGCCTGGCCCGTCGGGTCCTTCGGGACCTTCCAGAAGTCGGAACCGTTGAAGAACGTCCGCGGGTCGGTCACGTGGTAGCGGGTCAACAGATCGCGCTGCACCTTGAACAGGTCCTGCGGGTAGCGCAGGTGCTCCATCAGGGTCGGCGGGATCGCGTTCTTCTTCTTGACCGTGTTCGGGAAGGCCTTCATCCAGGTCTTGAGGACCGGATCCTTCTCGTCCCACTGGTAGAGCCGGACCGAGCCGTCGTAGGAGTCGACCGTCGCCTTCACCGAGTTGCGGATGTAGTTGACGTTGCCGGTGTTGCCGACCGCGCCCCGGGCCCGGTCCTCGGCGTTGAGCGAGTCCGCGGTGGCATCGCCCAGCGTGGTGCGCGTCGCGTACGGATAGCCGTTGCTGGTCGTGTACGCGTCGACGATCCACTGCACCTTGCCGTTTATCACGGCCGGGTACGGGTCGCCGTCGATGGTCAACCAGGGAGCGACCGCCTCGACCCGTTCCTTGGGCGTGCGGTTGTACAGGATCCGCGAATCCTTGTTGATCGTGTCGGAGAGCAGGATGTTGCCCTCCTGGAACTTCGTCGCGTACAGCAGCTTGTTGAACATGCCGCCGATCGGGACGCCGCCCTTGCCGTTGTACGTGTAGGTGGCCTGACCGGACGCGGTGTCGGTCGGGTAGTCCACCTCCGTCGGCGTGGTGTTCTTGGGCGCACCCACGATCGAGTACTCGGTCGTGGACTCGCCGAAGTAGATCCGCGGCTGGTACGGACCGAGCGGGCTGGGCGTCTCCGCCTCCTGCGCGTCCGTGCGGATGTTGCCCTCGATGTAGACGGGCTTGCCCTCGCGGTCCACCCGGGTGCCCTCGGCCGCGACGACGCCGTAGCCGTGGGTGTACTTGGTGTGGTCGTTGACCCAGTTGTGGGTCTGACCGCCCTTCGGGTTCAGCTCGCGCAGCGCGATCACGGTGTCCTGCATCTTGCCGTCGATCATGTAGCGGTCGACGTCGAGCGTGGTCTGGAAGCCGTAGTACTGCCGGAGCTGCTGCATCTGGTTGAACGTCGGCGAGACGATGTTCGGGTCGAGCAGTCGGATGCTGGCCGTGTTCGCGGCCTGGTCCTTGAGCTCGGGCTTGGCCTCGACGTTGCCGTCGTACTTCTCCGGCTCCACCGCGTCGATGCCGTACGCGTCGCGCGTCGCCTGGATGTTGCGCTCGATGTACTTGGCTTCCTTGGCCTGCTGGTTCGGCTTGACCTGGAAGCGCTCGACGATCGCCGGGTAGAGCCCGCCGATGAGCACCGCGGACAACACCATCAGGCCGAAGCCGATGATCGGCAGTGCCCAGGTGCGGCGGAAGACGTTGACGAAGAACAACGTCGCGCAGATCAGCGCGACGATGAACAGGATCGTCTTGGCCGGCAATACCGCGTGCGCGTCGGTGTAGCGCAGACCGGTGAATTGCGACGCCTGCTTGAAATCACCGGAGGAGACCGCGAGCGAATAGCGGTCCAGCCAGTACGCGACGGCCTTGAACAACACGAAAAGACCGAGCAGCAGCGAAAGATGCGCCTGCGCGGCCGGTGTCGCCCGCGAGCCCGGGCTCTGCACCCGAAGTCCGCCGTAGAGGTAGTGCGTGATCACCGCGAGGACGAGGCCGACGACGACCGCGACGAACGCGAAATTGATCAGGAATCGATAGAACGGCAGGTCGAACGCGTAGAACGACACGTCCTTGTGGAACTGCGGATCCTTGGTTCCGAACGACACGCCGTTCACGAACTGGAGCCACGTCTTCCACTGCCCCGACGCCGAGGTGCCGGCGATGATGCCGATGACGACCGACAGGCCGATCAGCAACCACGTACGGAACGGGGTGATCGCCGACCGGTAGCGGTCGAGACTCTGCTGCTCCAGCGACATCCCCCGGAACGCCGGTCGCAGCCGATAGGCGACATACACGTTGGCGCCGACGACCACGGCCATGAGCAGACCGAACACCAGGAACAACCCGATGCGCGTCCACAACTTGGTCGTGAATACGTTTCCGTAGCCGACCGACTTGTACCAGAGCCAATCCGTCCAGAAATTCGCGAACAGCACCCACGCGACAACGATCACCACGAGGATGGCCAGCGTCAGGAGCAGGGTTCTGGACCTGCGGGACGGAGCTCCCATTCTGATCCGACGGCCACCTGAGCCGCCTCGTTCGGGCATCTGAAAAACCAAGGGTGCGCACCTCGATCATTACCTGGACGCGCCCGGTCGGCGCTCGATGGGTCAACTTACCGAGACAGGACGTGGTTCCCCACCGACACGGCCGATACAGGGTCGTGATCCGCCGTGGGGCGAAGACGGGAAGATGGGGTCATGACCGTTGCACTCACCCAGGCCCTCGTCGAGATCGAACGCCACGTGGCGGCGTACGGCTGGGACCAGCAGGCCCGCCTGTACGCGCTCGTGGACACCGCGGAATTGGCCCGTACCGAACCCGACCTCGCGGCGCAGCTCGGCTTGTCCGCCGACCGTGACGCGCCCATCGACACCCTGACACCGATCGAGCAGGAAGAGGTCCCCGAGAACGTCGCGATCGACGAATTCCTGGCGAGCATCGCCTGGCCCGAGGCCGTGCTCGGCTGCGCGCTCGTGGTCGAGCGGCTGATGTTGCCGCCGTCCGCCGAGGCGAGCATGCCCGCGGTGGGCAGTGATCGCGAGATCCACGAGTGGGTCGCGTCGCACCCGCAGCGCCAGGAGGTCCGGCTCGCCGTCGGCGTGCTGCGCGACGGTTCGCGCGAGTCGGCCGTGCGGCTGCGGGACAAGGACGACGACTCCGAGGTGCTCTCCGGCGCGGACCTGGTGCCGGGGCTGGCCGAGGCGCTGTTGGCGACGTTCGGCGAGGGCGACGAGGAGTAGTCCGCGTCGAGGGGGTTCGCACCGGTCACGCATGACATTCCGTCAAAGTGCCCTGGCCGGTGCGGATCGTCTCCAGCGCCTTGAGCGCGTCGTCCAGCGTCTCCACCTGGACCAGGGTCAGCCCGCCCGGCTTGGTCTGCGCGGCGGAGGCGCAGTTGGCCTTGGGCGTGAGGAAGTACTTGGCGCCCTGGCGGCGGGCCCCGATGGTCTTCATCTGGATGCCGCCGATCGCGCCGACCTTGCCCTCGTCGTCGATGGTGCCGGTGCCGGCCACGAACTTGCCGCCGGTCAGGTCGCCGGGGCTGAGCTTGTCCACGATGCCGAGCGCGAACATCATCCCCGCGCTCGGGCCGCCGACGTCCTCCAGGTGGATCTCCACCTTGAACGGGAATTTGGGCAGGATGCCCGGCGTGATGCCGACCAGGGCCCGGCCGTCGTCCTCGGCCTTGCGGGTGACCACCTGCACGTCGCGCCGGGTGCCGCGGGCGTCCGCGGGGTTGACGGTGAGCGTGACGCTCTCGCCGGCCCGGTGCTTGGTGATCGTCGCGGCGACGTCCTCGGCCTTGGTGATCGGCGTGCCGTCCACGGCCAGGATGATGTCGCCGGCGTGCAGCTTGCCGAGCGCGGGTGCGTCCTTGGCCACGGTGGCCACGATCACCTGCTTCTCGACCGGGATGCCGAGCGCCGCGAACGCCGCCACCTTGGCGTGCTCCTGCGACGAACTGAACTCCTCGGCGTTCTCCCGCTCGACCTCGGCTGCGGACTTGTCGTCGGGGTACAGCGACTTCTTGAGCACCACGTCCGCGTCGCCCTTGACCCAGCCGGCGAGCGCGTCGAGCAGCGGCATGTCGTAGGACTTGTTGGTCACCGACACGGTGGTCATGTTCAGGTGACCGCTCGTGGGATACGTCTCGTGGCCCGAGATCTCGATGACCGGCTTGCCGCCTTCGTCACCGAGCGTGTTGTACGTGGGCCCGGGGCTCAGCTCGGCATAGGGCACCGGCGCGAACAGGACGGCGCAGGCCAGGGCCAGCAGCAACAGCCCCGAGACGACCAGTGTGGCGGTGCGGCGCGACATGCGCCCGACCCTACGGCACCCGGGATTTCCCGGTGCGGCCCGGGCCGTCACGGGCTTTCGAGGCCCGGTTCCGGGGTGGGTTCGGCGGGGGCGTCGGGAAGGGGTTCGGGCCGGACCGGGGTCGCCGTGCGGACCCGGTCCAGGGCCGCGCTCCACTCCGCGAAGTCCGACATCGAGTCGTGCATGTTCGGCGTCCGAAACGACCGGCAGGTCCACGCCGCCCAGCTCACCGCGATCACCAGCGCCACCCCCGGGATGGCCCACCACCATGCGACCGACGCCATGACGTACTCCGTCCACGGGAGGGGGAGGCTGACGGCTTAAATCATATGTATGTGGTGGTGATGGTGCATTTCCGCTGCTCCGAGGCGGGTGGGGCCTCGGTGGCGCACGGGATTCGCGCGGCCGTGGGGGGTCGGTCTCAGCAGGCGCCGACCCAGTCCGAGTCGCCGTCCACGAAGTGCTGGAGCTTCCAGATCGGCACCTCGTGCTTGAGCTCGTCGATCAGCCGTCGGCAGGCGGCGAACGCTTCGGCGCGGTGCGGGCACGAGACGGCGACCACGACCGCGAGGTCGCCGATCTCCAGCCGGCCGACCCGGTGCACCGCGGCCATCGCGCGCACGGGCAGATCGGCCGCGATCTTCTCCATCACCCGACGCAGCTCGTCCTGGGCCGAGGGGTGTGCGGAGTATTCCAGCGCGGTGACCGAGCGTCCGCTGTCGGCGTTACGGACCGTGCCGACGAACAGGTCCGTGCCGCCCGCGGACGGGTCGCCGACGGCGGCGAAAACCTCTTCGACGGACAACGGCGTGTCGCGGATCTCGGCGATGCGGATGACGTCCATACCGGGCAGTATCGCGCGCGGCGGGCCGGCACCGATCATGCCGGTCCCCCGTTCACCGCCGTTCGGCGCGTGCGCGTGCGTGCGGTCGCCCTGTCCGCGAGTGCCTGCCGCCTTCGCCGGGCGCTCGCGGACGGCGGCTCAGAAGCCGCGGCGTCGACGGCGGACCTTGCGCACGATCGCGGCGGTGCCCACCAGGGCCACCGTCGCACCCGCCGCACCGAGCGTGGTGGCGTCCTTGCGACCGAGCCGGCGGGCCACCAGCGCATGCCGGCCGTCGACGTCCTCCAGGAGCACCGCGAAGGCCGCCTCGTTGGTCCACGCCGGTCGCCAGCCCGCCACGCGCAACCGTTCGGAGGAGACCACCCAGCCGTGCATCGTGTACGCCAGGTCGCCCGCCGGGGCGGGGGTGATGCCCAGCCGGTGCAGCCGTTCGGCGGTGCCCAGCGCCAGCGACGCGGGCAACTCCATCCGGCGCATCCCGGACAGCTCCTCGATCTCCTCCTGCTCCAGCCAGCCCTCGGAGCCGACCGTGACCACACCCTCGACCCGGCCCAGCGCGGCGAATTCCAGCGCGGAGGCGAGGTCGTCCAGGTGGCAGAACTGCCAGCGGGGCTGCCCGCCGGAGACCACCAACAGGCGCGGCGCCTCGAAGTGCCGGGTCATCACGCTGTCCGCCTCGGGCCCGCCGACCAGGGTCGCCGGGCGGACCACGGTGACCTTGACGTGCGGGTGGGCGCGCGGGGTGCGCTCGGCCAGTTCCTCGATCTCCAGGAGATCGCCGACCAGCGAGGCGTCCGCCGTCGCGCGCAGCGGCGCGTCCTCGGCGAGCGGTACGGCGTTGTCCGGCAACGCCCCGTAGACCATCGCCGAGGTGCACAGCACCACCCGGGGCACCCGGGCCGCGGCGGCGGCGGTCAGCACGGTCTGCGTGCCGCGCACGTTGCGCGCGCCGCGGGCCCGGGGTTCGGAGTCGAGCGACATGTCGAGCGCGAGGTGCACCACCACGTCCACGCCCTCCAGCCGACCGGCCAGCGCGGGATCGCGGACGTCCATGATCCGCCACTGGGCGCCGGGAATCTCGCCGCGCCGCTCGTCGATCGCGATCAGACGTTTCACCTGGTCGTTCGTGGCCAGAAGCGAGGCGACGCGATGACCGAGGCCGGCCGCGGCACCGGTGACCGCGACGACCGGGCGCACCCGGGGCACACTCTTGTCCGAGGGCTGGTCCGAGGCCGAGGCGTTGGGCTCCGGAGCGGTCTCCGAGGCATCGGTCCCGGTGCCATCGCTCGTGCTCTCCCGCCCGCTCCGCCCAGAGCGAACGCGTGGGGGCTGGGAACTCACTGGCGGTCTCCCGTGGTTAGTTTGGTACGAGCGGTTCGTCAAGAAAGGTACGCGCGACTGCTTGCCTTTCCTGTCAGTGTCCGCGATCCATCCTGCCGGAGGTGTTGTTGTGATCTTCACGCCAGGCGCGAATCGGCGCTCCTGCGGCGTTGCCTCCGGCCGGGACGGCGGGCAGGCCGAGCGAGACGAGGTAACCGTGAGTCAGCATCGAGTGGTCGGGCCCGAGGGCGCCGCACACGTGGACAACGTAGAGGGGCCCAACCATGGCTGACTTCCCCTTCGGCTTCGGCAAGCCCTCGGGCGACGACGATCCCAATCGCCCCGGCGGTGGTTCCGGTGGCTCGAACCCCAATGACCCGTTCGGCTTCGGCGCGGCCGGCGGCGACCCCAACAATCCGTTCGGCGCGTTGTTCGGGCAGATGAACCAGGCGGATCTGGGCGCGGCCTTCCAGCAGCTCGGCAAGCTGCTGTCCTACGAGGGCGGCCCGGTCAACTGGGACCTGGCCCGGGACATCGCCCGGCAGACGGTGGCCCAGCAGGGCGACGCGTCGATCGGCGCGGTCGAGCGTGGTGGCGTCGAGGAAGCCGTGCGGCTGGCCGAGCTGTGGCTGGACGCGGCCACGTCGCTGCCCTCCGGGGTGAGCACCACCGCGGCCTGGAGTCGCGCGGAGTGGATCGAGGCGACGCTGCCGCAGTGGCGCGCGCTGGTCGAGCCGCTGGCGACCCGGGTGGTCGCGGCCATGGGCGAGATGATGCCCGACGAGATGCAGAGCATGGCCGGGCCGCTGCTGGGCATGATGCGCGGCATGGGCGGCGCGATGTTCGGCGCCCAGGTCGGGCAGGCGTTGGGCGCGCTGGCCGGCGAGGTGGTCGGTTCGACCGATGTCGGGCTGCCGATCGGACCGGCGGGCAAGGCCGCGCTGTTGCCGGCCAACCTGACCGCGTTCGGCGAGGGCCTGTCGGTACCGCAGGACGAGGTCCGGCTGTACCTGGCCCTGCGCGAGGCGGCGCACCAGCGTCTGTTCGCGCATGTGCCGTGGTTGCGGCAACACCTGTTCGGCGCGGTCGAGGCGTACGCGCGGGGCATCAAGGTGGACATGAGCCGGCTGGAGGAGGCGGCGGGGCGGATCGACCCGAGCAACCCCGAGGCGCTCCAGGAAGCCTTCGCGCAGGGTCTGTTCGAGCCCGAGGAGACGCCGGAGCAAAAGACCGCGTTGGCGCGCCTGGAAACGGCGCTGGCGCTGGTGGAGGGCTGGGTGGACGCGGTCGTGCACAGCGCCGCGGAGTCTCGGCTGCCCTCGGCCGGCGCACTGCGCGAGACGCTGCGTCGGCGGCGCGCGACCGGTGGCCCGGCAGAGCAGACCTTCGCCACGCTGGTCGGCCTGGAGCTGCGCCCGCGCCGGTTGCGTGACGCGGCACGGCTGTGGGCCTCGCTCGCGGACGCCCGCGGCGTCGACGGCCGGGACGCGGTGTGGCAACACCCGGATCTGCTGCCGACCGCCGACGACCTGGACGACCCGGACGGCTTCGTGCACCACGCCGAGCTGGACCTGTCCGGTCTGGACGCCGAGCTGGACGCGGACCTGGACAAGCTGGAGTCGACCGGCGACAAGGCGAGCGGCGACGACGGCGACGAGCCGGAAGGCAAGAACGACAAGGACGGCAAGGACGGCGGCACGGGGTCCGGCGCGTGAGCCTACGGCTCGACGCGGTCGACGTGCTGGCGAAGTGGGAGGCGCCCGACGATCGGGCGGACCGCTTGCGTCACGCCTACCTGACACACCTGGCCGCACATGAGGACGGCATGCTCAAGGCGTGTCCGCACGCGCACGTGACGGCGAGCGCGGTGATCGTGGACGCGGCCCGGGAGCGAGTGCTGCTTACCCTGCACGCGAAGATCCGCAAGTGGTTGCAGACCGGTGGGCACTGCGAGCCGGTGGATCGCACGCTGGCCGAGGCGGCGCTGCGCGAGGCCCGCGAGGAGTCCGGAATCACCGGCCTGACCCTGCTCGCCGGGGGCGCGCCGGTCGTCCTGGACCGGCACGACACGCCGTGCGCGGTGCACCTGGACGTGCAGTACGTCGCGCTGGCCCCGCCCGGTTCGACCGAGCTGATCAGCGACGAGTCGTTGGACCTGCGGTGGTTCGCGTTCGACGCGCTGCCCACCGAGACGGACGACTCGGTCCGGGCGCTGGTGGCCCGGGCCCGCGAGGTGTGCTGAGCGCCGCGACGCCACACCACGAGGGGCGCCGCCACCGATCCCGGTGGGGCGCCCCTCGGCGTGGACGGTTGCCGGCTACTGGCCCCAGGTGTTGCCCCGGACGCCGCCGTCCTGTCCCAGACCTCGGTTGGCCAGGTATCCGCCGGCCGAGATGAACTCGACGGGCGGCAACATCTCGCTGGGCTGGACCACGACGTAGCCCTCGCCCGTGAAGCACATGTTCCAGCCCTCGCCGGTGCCCCGACGGCGGCGGTAGATCCGCGCCGAGTTGGTCTGCGCCTGCATGTTGATCGACAGCCTGGTGCTCCAGGCGATCACCGCGTCGGCGTCCGCGAACACCTCGGTGCCCTGGGTGGCCCGCATGATCAGCGGCTTTCCGGAGGTCATCAGCGCGATCTTGCCGTTGCCGCTGATGTCCAGGTTGTAGGAACCGGCGCCGGCGACCGACTGCGCGCTCTCGATCGCGACCACGTTCCAGCTCAGGGTGCTGTCCAGGGCCAGCACGTACTGGCCGTCCACGGTCAGGCCCTCGAAGTCGAGGTCGAGCACGTGGATCGACTGGGCCATGTTGGCCAGCCACATGGTTCCCGTGCCGTGGGCACGCATGAGGTTGAGCTGTTCGCCTGTCGCCGCGGCGGCCTGCTGCTCGGCGCCGGAGCGCATGTTCCCGTCGAAGTCGATCGCGCCCTGGTAGGCGACCATCGAGCCGACCCGGGCCAGACAGTGGTCCGGCAGTCCGTTGCCGAGCTGGACCTTGAGCATGTGCGCGTTCTGCAGACTGAACCGCTCGGGCGTCTGCGTGGGTGCGTGACCGAAAAGCGAGCTTTGCACGGTATTCCTCCTTCGCTCGCGGTCAGCCGCGCACGTGGAAACGGTCGGTGGCGTCCTCGGCCGGTTGCACGACGACGAAGCCGTTGCCCTTGAAGGACACCTGCATCGCCTCGCCGGAACCGCGCCCGACGATGCCGCCGAGCCGCATCGAGCGCTTGGTGCCGACCTTGAGGCTGGTGCTCCAGGCGACCAGCGCGTCCGGGTCGACGTAGGTCTCGCGTTCGGCCGGATTGAGCACGACCGGCGTGCCGCGCGTGGTGATCGCGACCCAGCCCTGACCGGAGAGCTCCATGTTGAACAGGCCGTTGCCGCTGAACTTCGCGGTGACCCCGCTCACCATCTTGATCCGGTGTTCCAGGTTTTCGTCGAACGCGAGGATGTTGCTCGCGTTGACCGACAGCCCCTCGCCCTGGTTGAGCTGCATGATGGCCACGTCCGCGCCGTAGTCGGCGAAGTAGATGTCGCCCTGGCCGGTGCAGCTCATCAGTTGCATGCGCTCGCCGGTGATGCCGCTGGTCACTCGGCGCTGCGCGCCCTGGCCGTAACCGGCGAACCGGATGTAGCCCTCGTAGGCGATCATCGCGCCCTGCTTGGCCAACACGCCGGGCGAGCCGGGCTGGATGTTGACCCGACAGATCTTGTTGCCGTGCGCGCTCATCCGGGCCTGAGGGGCGGTCTGCCCGTACGCGGCGATCAGTTGCTGATCCATGTTCCCCTCACACCTCGTAGGGCTGGACGACGATGAAGTTGTTGCCGCCGGGCGGGCAGCGGAACTGCAGGTTGACCGTCTCGCCGCTGTGCCCGGGGAAGGCGGTCCGGCGCAGCCGCATCTGGGTGGTGGTGGAGACGTCCATGTCGGTCCACGCCACGATCGCGTTGCTGTCCGCGAAGGTCGGGCCCTGGACCGGGAGCACCAGCGGGATGCCCTGGGTCTTGACCACCACCGTGCCCTGACCGCTGAAGGTCTGCGCGAACAGCGCGCCGCCGGGGATGCCCACACCCTCGACCCGGGCCGGTTCGATGGTCAGGCCCTCGTCGAAGGCGAGCACGTTGGCCACGTTGACGAACAGCTTGTTGCCCTGGAGTTCGACCAGGTGCAGGTGGGCCGCGTCCTCGGCGAAGAACACCTCGCCGTTGCCCTCGCAGCGCATCAGTTCGAGCGACTGGCCGGTCTGCCGGTTGTCGTACCGGCTGCGCAGGCTCTGCCCCTGGAACTTGAACTTCACGTCGCCCTGGTAGGCCACCATCACGCCTTGGCGGGCGATCACCTTGCCGCCGGAGACGTCGACCCGAACCATCTTGGCGTTCTGCTGGGCCCAGCGGCCGCCGGCGGGCACCTCGCGGTACTGGTCGATGCCGTACTGGAAGGCCGGCTCGGGCGAGGCGATGCCCACTCCCTGCATGCCGGGCGGCGGGCCCTGCATCGGCGGACCCTGCATGCCGGGCGGCGGTCCGGGCGGGCCACCGGGCACCGGCATCTGGAGCGTGGGCTGCATCTGGCCGGGCTGACCGGCTCCCGGGTAGCCGCCGGGTCCGGGCGGGCCGGGCGGCGGGTAGCCCCCGGGGCCGGCCGGCGGCGGGTAGCCCCCGGGCTGACCCATGCCGGGCGGTGCGGGCGGTGCCATGTGGCCCTGGTGCGGCGTCTGGTTCGGGTAACCGCCGGGACCGGGCGGGCCGGGCGGCGGCGGGTAGCCACCGGGCGCGCCGTGCGGCGGGGTGCCGGGGTGCTGGTTGTACTGCGGCGGGCCGGGGGGCGGCGGGTAGCCGCCGGGGGCACCGTGCGGCGGGGCGCCGGGCTCCTGGTACTGCGGCGGGATGGGCGGGCCGCCGTGCATCGAGCCGACCGGTTGCGGTGCGCCGGGCGGCGGACCGAAGTTCGGCGCGGGCGGCGGCGGACCGCCGCCGGGCGGGCCGAACGAGGGCGCGGGCTGCTGGTGCGGCATCCCGCCGCCGGGCGGGGCGAATCCGGGGGCGGCGCCGGAGGGCACCGGGTCCGGCTTGGGCGCCTCGTCCGGCTCGTCCTCGGCAACCTCGCCACCGAAGTTCTCCAGGAGCGCGCGCAGCCCGCCGTCGAAGCCCTGGCCGACGGCGGAGAAGCGCCAGACGTCCTTCTTGTATACGTCCGCGATCATCACGGCACGCTCGGTGCTGAACTCGCGCCCGGTGAAGGAGTAGCGCGCGACCTCCTGGCCGCCCGCCACGATCCGCAGGTAGCCGGACGCGACCTGGGACATCACGCCGTCGCCGTCGATGGTCGCGGTGAACGCGAGCTTGTTGACGTTCGGCGGGACCCGGTCGAGTGTGACCCGGAAGGACTCGGTGTCGCCGGCCTGCGCGCCGAGGAGTTGGATCGACTCCTCGGGCGACTTGGGCTGGTTGAAGAAGATGAAGTACCGATCGTCGGACAGCCGTTCGCCCGCGTCCAACCCGAAGCACGCGATGTCGAACGTCAGCCCGGGGCTGTCCAACTGCACCCCGACATACAGATCGGTCCCCGCGGTCAGGTCGGACAGCTTCGACTTCTGTCCCTTCCTGAACTCGACCACTGTGTGGCTCCCTTCCCCGCTTTTCCGCCACCGGCGGTGCGGGCGCCCACCACCTGGGTCCCCGCCGCGCTCGGCACGCTACAACATCGGATCCGCCCCGGTCCGGGTACGGCACAACGCTCGACGGCATTCTCGTAGCGCCGACGAGCGATTCCCCACGACCGGTTCCCGGTGGCGTACGCGCCTCACGCTATACGTCCGAATCCGGCACCGCGACGACTCGTGCGGGCCGGATCCGGGTCAGTCGCGAGGCTTGCGGCCGGCGCGATCGCGGGTTGTCCCGGCGCGTGTACCGTCCGCAGCCGCGGTGCCCTTGCGGGCTGCGCGCGGGCTCGGCGCGGCGCCTCGGCCGCGGCCGGTCGGCGCCGGTTCCGGCTGCGCCGCCTCCGGCGCGCCGGCCGGGGTTTCCACATCGTCCTTGTCGTCGCTCATCGCCAGTCCGCTCGCGGCCGCGACACCCTCCAGATATCCACGCGCGCGTTCGGTGCGCGGATATGCGGCGAGCAGGGTCCAAAAGCGTGGCCCGTGACCGGGCACCAGCAAATGCGCGAGTTCGTGCAGCAATACATAGTCGACGACATGAGTCGGCATGCCACGCAGTCGGGTGGAGAGCCGAATCGTGCCGTCGATCGGCGTGCACGAACCCCAGCGGGTGTTCTGGTTGCCCACCCAGCGCACGCTCGCCGGCTCCGCCCGCCCGTCCAGATAGCGGGCGGACAACTCCCGGGCCCGCACCGCGAGGTCCTCGTCGCTGGGGCGTCGGCGCCGCTCCTGCGCGGCCAGACGCTCCAGCATCACGCCGACCCAGCGTTTCTCCTCGGTCTGCGTCATCCGGCCGGGGAGCAGGACCACGGTGCGATCCCCGTCCCGGTATGCCGACACGGTTCGTTTCCGTCGGGCGCTGCGACGCACCTCGACGGCACCCTGGTAGGGGGCTCCGGACAGCATGTCGTGTCCGGCCCCGGGATCCGCGACCACAACCAGGACGTTAACCGACCGCACCGACAGGGCGCCCCCACTTCGGGCCGGCCGGGGATATTCGATACCGCCCGATCTCGCATCGCGGCGCGGGCATAAGCACTATTCGTTCGATAGTTCCCATTCCATTCCTCGCCGCCCAATATTTCCAAATAGCATATTCATACGCCGCCTGTGGACGACGAAATACCCGAGGAGCCGCAGCCGGGCACGCTGGGGTCGGCCGAGCCGTCCCGCCGATCTCGGCCGCCGCCCCGGTTCCCCGTGCGCCGTTCCTCGGAGGTCTCCCATGCGCCCGCTCCTCAAGCCCGCCCTGCGTCGGTTGTGGCGCGATCGACAGACGCTGCAACTGGGCCTGGATCCACGCCGGGCGGTGCTGCTCGGCGGGCTGGACCCGACCACCACACGGTTCGTCGAGCAGTTGGACGGCACCCGCGACCTGGACCGGACCTGGGAGCTGGCGGAACGGGTGGGGCTGGGCCGCGGGCGCGCCGAGGCGGTGCTCGACCTGCTGGCTCGCGAGGGGGTTCTGGAGGACGCCTCCGGGCGGCCCACCCCGGTGCCCGTGTTGCCTCGCGAGCGGGCCCGGCTGGGTCCCGACCTGACCTCGCTCACCCTGCTGCACGGCAGCGGCGACGCGGGGCTGGCCGCCCTGGATCGACGGGCGGGGGCGGTGGTCGCGGTGCACGGCGCCGGTCGGGTGGGCGCGGCGGTGGCCGGGCTGCTCGCCGCCGCCGGGGTGGGCCACGTGGTGCCCGCGGACCGCCGGCCGGTGCGCCCGGGCGACGCGGGGCCGGTGGCGTTCGGCTGGGACGAGGAGCGCCCGCGTCGGGAGACCACGGTCCGGGCGGCGCTGCGCCGCCTGGCTCCGGGCGTGCGGTGTGCGCTGCCCGCCGGACGCGGCACCCCCGACGTCGCGGTGCTCGTGCCGGAGGGCCGCCCGGATCCGGCGCCGGGTGCCCGGCTGGTCCGGCAGCGGGTCCCGCATCTGTACGCGGACATCCGCGAGACCACCGGGGTGATCGGACCGTTCGTGCTGGTGGGACGGTCGGCCTGCGGGCGCTGCCTGGATCTGGCCCGCAGCGACCGCGATCCCGGTTGGCCGCGCCTGCTCGCCCAACTCGCGGCGGCACCCGCGCCCGGCGACGCCCCGTGTGACGTGGTGCTCGCCACCGAGGTCGCGGCCCGGGCCGCCCTGCAGGTGCTCACCTTCCTCGACGGCGCGCTGCCCACCACCGTCGACGGCACGGTGGAGATCGAGCTGCCGGACGGCCTGACCCGGCGCCGAAGCTGGTCCCCGCACGCCCGCTGCGACTGCCGGGCCACCCACCCGGCGCAAGAGGTGGGGCCCATCACACATGCTGCGGCCTCGGGTCGGACACAATGGGTCGCGTGAGCGATCTTCCGCGCAGGGCCGTGACCCGCACCGCCAAGCTCGCGTCCCTCCCCTTGGGGGTGGCCGGCCGGGCGACACTGGGCCTGGGCAGGCGCATCGGTGGCAGACCGGCCGAGATCGTCGCCGCCGAACTCCAGCAGCGCACCGCGCAACAACTGTTCAAGGTGCTCGGCGAGTTGAAGGGCGGCGCGATGAAACTCGGGCAGGCCCTGTCGGTATTCGAGGCCGCGCTGCCCGAGGAGGTGGCCGGGCCCTACCGCTCGGCGCTGACCAAGCTCCAGGACGCGGCGCCGCCGATGCCGGCGCGTACCGTGCACAAGGCGCTCGCCGAGAATCTCGGCGACGACTGGCGCACGCTGTTCGAGGAGTTCTCCGAGGCCCCCGCCGCTGCCGCCTCGATCGGCCAGGTGCACCGGGCGGTCTGGCACGACGGGCGCGTCGTCGCGGTCAAGATCCAGTATCCCGGGGCCGGCGACGCGTTGATCTCCGACCTCAACCAGCTCGGCCACGTCGCGCGCTTCGCCGGCGCGCTGATCCCGGGCATCGACGTCAAGCCGCTGATCGCCGAGCTCAAGGCCCGGGTCGCCGAGGAGCTGGACTACCAGCTCGAAGCGGAGGCGCAGACCGCGCACGCGGTGGAGTTCGACGGCGACCCGGACATCTTCGTGCCGCACGTGGTGCACCAGACCGAGCGGGTGCTGATCACCGAGTGGATGGACGGCAAGCCGCTGTCCCAGGTGATCGACAAGGGCAGCCGGGAAGAGCGCGACCGGGCCGGGCACATGCTCAGTCGCTTCCTGTTCTCCGGCCCCGCGCGCACCGGCATGTTGCACGCGGACTCGCACCCGGGCAACTTCCGCCTGCTCGCCGACGGACGGTTGGGGGTGCTGGACTTCGGCACGGTCAACCGGCTGCCCGAGGGGCTGCCCGAACCGATCGGCCGGGCGTTTCGGCTCGCGCTCGACGGTGACGCGGAGAGCGTGATGCAGGTGCTCCGCACCGAGGGCTTCGTCAAGCCGTCGATCCGGCTGGACGCGGCCGAAGTCCTGGACTACCTGCTGCCGTTCCTGGAGCCGGCCGAGGCCGAGGAGTTCACCTTCACCCGGGCCTGGATGCGCGAGCAGGGCGCGCGGATCGGCGACCCGCGCAATCCCGCGTCCGCGCTGGCCCGGCAACTGAATCTGCCGCCGAGCTATCTGCTCATCCACCGGGTCACGCTGAGCACGATCGGCGTGTTGTGTCAGCTCGGCGCGACCGCGCCGTTCCGCGAGGAGTTGGCCACCTGGTTGCCCGGCTTCGCCGAAGAGGACTTCGAGGCCGAGGAGTTCGACTTCTCCATCGAGGACGGCGACGAGGCCGAGGAGATCGAGGGCATCGACGGCGTCGAGAACTCCGGGGGTGCCGCCGGGCGTTAGGCCCGGCCGGCATCCCCGAACCGCCGAAGGGCGGGCATTCCCCGAGGGGAGTGCCCGCCCTTCGGCGTGCCGCGCACCGGCTCTGCTACATCACCGCGATGGCGAGGGCCCGGCGTGCCCGCATGGAGGCGACCTCCGCCCGACGACGCATCCTGCGCGCCATCCGGACGTGGTACGCCCTGCGTTGGAGCTCCGCTTCACGGAGCTGTTGATCCATCTGAGCCCTCGCGAGGGCTTCGTTGATGAGATGCAACTCCCTGCTCCTGTCATTGGGCAAAACTGCGTTCGTGTCGTGGATGTGCTTCATGGGTTCCTGCGCGTACGTGGTGCGTCGGGTGCTCGTGCGTCGGGGTCCTGCGGGCGGGGTCACGCGGCGACCTCCGTCTTGCGCGGACGGCCACGGGGACGCTTGCGGGCGACGACGACGCCCTGCACGAAGAGCTCGCCACCCCAGACGCCCCAGGGCTCGCGGCGCTCGAGCGCGCCCTGCAGGCACATCTCGCGCACGGGGCACTCCCGGCAGAGGGCCTTCGCGTATTCGACGTCCTCGGGGGACTCGGCGAAGAAGACCTCGGGGTCGTAGGAACGGCAGGGGATCGTGGACTCGAGCTGCTCGACGTCCTCGAAAGCGGTAAGGGTCATCAGGTCTACCTCCGATGTCGCTGTGGCTGTGCTGCCGGGTGCGGGGGGTTTGCCGTGGGGCACGTGGTGCTCCTGTGATTCGTGGGACTCGTGTCCCCGGTGGTCGCTACTCGGTGCTGCTGACAGCCGACAAAAGACAAGGGCCGCGGATCCCGGTGTTCGGGATTCCGCGGCCCTGGAGGGTGCCGACCTGACGTCTCGTCAGGTCCTGTTCCTCCAGGACGGATACCCGTTGTTACCGGCAAAACCGGCCATGGTCATTCCATTGGCCTGCTGCGATTCCTGCGCCTGCGCCTGCGCCTGCTCACAAGCCGCCGCGCTCGACGGTCGCTCGTTGCGACGCGTCTTTGCTGCCTGCTCGCCTTGCCACGGACCCTCGGCGCTGCCCGCCAGACCGACCGGACCTGAGGCACCTGCGGCTGCGGACGCACCACTGCCGTTGCCACGCAGTCGCGCGGCGGCGGTGATCAGGGCATCGGTCCCGGCATAGGACAGATCCACGGGGAGTCCGACCAGGCCGGACTTGGACAGGGAGAGATCGGCATGCGACAGCTTGGCGGAGCCCACCGACACCACGACCGAAGCGGCGGCGAACGCCTGACGCTGGGCTTTCAAGTTCCTGGTAATCACGACGTTCACCTCCTTTCGAGAGGGCTTCGGGGCAACACCGCAGGGGTGCTTCCAAGTTTCATGGACGAGCACGGTCGAACGTTCCGACCGTGCTCGTGAGCGTAGATGCGGTTCGGAGCAGGACGCAAACGATTTATTGCATGGCCCTCGTCACTCGAGGGAAACCCCTCGGAATTCACTCCCCGGCGGGAGCATCCTCGTCCTCCGGGATGTGCTCGAAGTCGTCCGGTACGGGCTCGCCCACCAGGTCGTGGCCGGCACACAGCGCGAGCACGTCGTCACCGAAACGCTCCAACTTGGTCCGGCTCACCCCCGGAATGGCGGCCAGTTGGCGCTCGTTGAGCGGCCGGGTCTCCGCGATCGCGGTCAGCGTCGCGTCGGTGAAGACGACGAACGCGGGCTGGCTCTGTTCCTGCGCCCGCCCCAGCCGCCACTCCCGCAACTGCTCGAACAGGAACTCGTCGACATCCGAGGGGCAGTCCAGGCAGCGGCCGATCTTGCGCTCGGCGGCGTCCTGGAGCGCCCGTGCGCAGACCCGGCAGCGCACCGGGCCCACCTTGCGCCGGGGCCGAGTCGTACCGTCCGCACCGCGGCCCGCACTCGAGGCGCGGAACGTGTCCGGCCGGCCGGAGTCCGAGCCGGACGAACCGCCCACCCCGCGCAGCCCGTCCAGGAAGCGGGAAGCCTTGCGCGCCCGCCCGCCGGGGGTGCGGGCCTGCGCCCAGGACAGCGACAGTCGCTCGCGGGCGCGGGTCACCCCGACGTAGAGCAGCCGCCGCTCCTCCTCGATCTTGTCCGGGGTGTCCGCGTAGGCGATCGGCATCATGCCCTCGTTGAGGCCGACCAGGAACACCGCGTCCCACTCCAGGCCCTTGGCCGCGTGCAACGACGCGAGCGTGACCCCCTCCACCGTCGGCGCGTGTTGCGCGTTGGCCCGCTCGGCCAGTTCGACGGTGAAATCGCGCAGGGTCGCCTCGGGCCGCTTGGCCGCGAACTCCTCGGCGAGCCGCAACAACGCGGCCACCGACTCCCACTTCTCCCGGGCCTGGCCGGAACCGGCGGGTGCTTCCGCGCTCCATCCGGTGTTGCCCAGTACCGCGCGCACCTCGCCCGGGAGCGAGCCGGCCTCCGATTCGGCGCCGCCCGAGATGGCGTGTGCGCGCAGGAAGCCCATCGCCTGGCGGACCTCGGCCCGCTCGAAGAAACGCTCGGCGCCCTTGAGCAGATACGCCACGGATCGATCGGCGAGCGCCTGCTCGTACGCCTCGGACTGCGAGTTGGTCCGGAACAACACCGCGATCTCGGCCGGCCGCACACCCTCCTCGATCAGCGCGTGGATCTGCTTCGCGGTGCTCTCCGCCTCGGCCTGTTCGTCGGCGTGCTCGACGAAACGCGGGGCCGGGCCCTCGCCGCGCTGCGAGATCAGTTGCAGCCGGTGCTTGGCCGCCTCGCCCGAGGCGTGCGCGAGCAGCCGGTTGGCCAGGCCCACCACCTGGGGGGTGGACCGGTAGTCGCGGACCAGCTCGACCAGTTCGGCGTCCGGATACCGGCGGCGGAAGCCGAGCAGGTAGCCGGGCGTCGCGCCGGTGAACGAGTAGATCGTCTGACTCGCGTCGCCGACCACGCACAGGCTGCGCGCCTGGTTCGCCCACAGGTCCAGCAGTCGCTGCTGGAGCGGGTTGACGTCCTGGTACTCGTCCACGGTGAAGTGCCGGTACTGCGCCTGGACCGCCTCGCGCACCTCGGGGCGCTCGTCCAGCAGGCCGATGGTGAGCAGCAACACATCCTCGAAGTCCATCCGGCCCTTGCCGGACTTGATCTTCTCGTAGGCCGCGTAGACGTGGGCGATCTCGCCGGCCGCGCGCGGCGGCTTGCGGCTCGCGGCGAGCACCGCGCGCGGATAGTCGTCCGGCGCGGTCTGGGTGGCCTTGGCCCACTCGATCTCGCCGGTGATGTCGCGCAGCTCGGCCCGATCGGCCCGCAGTCGGCAGTGTTGCACCGCGTCGCGGACCAGCATGATCTTGGTCTCCACGAGCTGGGGCGGCGCGCCGCCGAAGACTTTCGGCCAGAAGTAGGACAACTGGCGCAGGGCCGCCGAGTGGAACGTGCGCGCCTGCACGCCGGGCACACCCAGGTCGCGCAGCCGACCGCGCATCTCCGCCGCGGCGCGCGCGGTGAAGGTGACCGCCAGGGTCTGCCCGGGCTGCATCGCGCCGGTCAGCACCCCGTAGGCGATGCGATGGGTGATCGCCCGGGTCTTGCCGGTGCCCGCGCCCGCCAGTACGCACACGGCGCCGTCGACGGCCTTGGCCACCCGCCGCTGCTCGGGATCGAGCGCGTCCAGGACGTCGTCGGGGGAAGCGATCATCGACCCATCCTCTCAGGCATCCCGACGACGCGAGGCCGGTTGTGCACAGCGCCCGGATCGTGCACAGGCGCGGAATCAAACCGATCGCGCGCACGTTGGCGAGGTGAACAGCCGTTCCCGGACCGGGCGAACAAAGGAGTGCATGACGATGTCGGCCCCCGTGACGATGTACAGCACGACGTGGTGCGGCTACTGCCGCCGGCTCAAGAGCCAGATGGAGCGCGAGGGCATCGCCTACACCGAGGTGAACATCGAGCACGACCCCGCGGCCGCCGACTTCGTGATGAGTGTGAACGGCGGCAACCAGACGGTGCCGACGCTGGTGATCCTGCCGGCGGGCGGCGGGGAACCGCTGTGGACCGCGACCAACCCCAGCCTCGCCCAGGTCAAGGCCGCCGTCGCGGAGGTCGCCGCCTGAGTGCGGTCGATCCCGACGAGTGCCGCGGCCCGCGACGGATTCCCGTCGCGGGC
>NZ_JBHZAV010000051.1:0-56408 GCF_042754445.1 Embleya sp. NPDC059213 | reverse complement strand
ACGAAGTCACGAGCGAGGGGCCACTTTTTTGTGGAGGAGCCTGCGACGGAACAAAAAAGTGGTGCCTCGCGAGCCGGCGCCGAAGGCGCCCAATAAAAAGCAGCGCTGCATCGCCGAAAGCCCCCCACCCGCTCACTCAGCTCACGACCCCGGCCGTCCCCCTGTTCCGCTCACGACCCCGGGCCGCCGTGCTCGCTGCGCTCGCGACCCGCGCCGTCCCGCCGGTTCGATTCGCGACCCAGGCCACCATGCTCGCTGCGCTCGCGACCCAGGCCGTCCCACCGGTTCCGTGCGCAACCGGGTCGCCGTGCTCGCTGCGCTCACGACCCAGGCCAACTCCACCGCCGCCCCCGCAACCCCAGCCACCCGGACCCGCCACCCCCGCGACCCGCCGAAAGCCCAAGCACCGCCCCGCGCCGGCGCCCGTGCCGCAGCCGCATTCGGCCCATAAAAAAGCCCGACCCGAGAGTTTTCGCTCTCGGGTCGGGATGCCGTCGTGCCCCGGGTGGGGGTGGGGACACGAGCGGCCGGGGATGCGAGATCCCCGAACGGCTACAGACCCTGGGGGGGATTGGGCTGCGCCTGGGCCATTCGGAAAGGGGGGAGTCCCGTTGGTTCCGAATGGACCGTCGTTCTGAAGGCTAGTGAAAACCGTGGCCGAAGAACACCTGTCGACCCGACCGGATTGGCCCCGAGACAAGGGTTTAAGGCCCACTTAAGGGTTGATCAAGGTCCACGTGTCCGGCGGCACACGAACAACTACTCACAGTGAGAAGATCCCTCGTCCAAGTGTCCGCCCCCACCCCGAGCCAACCGCGCATCGCAACGCATCCCACAACGCAACCCCACTCCAAACCAAACAACGAACCAGTCGTCAGCCCCCCAAACCGCCCCACACCCCTGCGCGTATTCCCATGCGGTTGATGAAGCAACTTCCGGGTGGTCGACCCATGAGACCGGTGCGTCCGGACCTGACGCTCGCCCCCGCCGTTGCGATGCGGCCGATCCGGCTGTGTCCAATAGCACCCGAAATCCCCTCCCCCACACAGACGTTGCGCCCGCCGTGAGACCGGCCGCAGAGACCGTTATCGGCCAGGAGACGCCAGGACACGCCAGGACACGCCACACGACAATGCCGCATCACCCGAAGTCGGCACGCACGCCGTTCCCAAACGCGATCCCCGCAAGGCAGGACTGATCCTCGCCCTCGCCACGGCGCCCGTCACAAAACGCCGGCGCCACCACCACGCGAACTCCCATTTCCCCCAAGCCGGTTCCTCCGCCGAAACAACCCCACCCAAACAGCCCACCGGACCTCGCCCCCAGGACAGAACCGAAGGACTGAAGCAGGGCAAATATCACGCGACAGCCAAGCCCCTCATCCGGCAGGGTTCCGCCCGATGAGCGACAACAAGAACAACGACAAGGACAACGAGGGCAACGACAAGAACGACAACAACGACAACAAGAACAACGAAATGTTCTACGCCCCCCACAAATCCCTCCAAGGGCTGCTGCAACGAGGACGGGGCCTGGGCGCCATACAGGCGCGGCAAAGCCCCTCGGCAGCCGCGCCGTTCGTGTGCGACGGGATCCGTCGGGACTGGGCCTGGGACGGACTCGTCGACGAACGTGCCCTGTACCTGGCGCGGTCGGTCCAAGAGCTGGAGTTGTCGCCGGCACCGATCGTGAAGCATCTCGCGGGTTCCGAGGACGAGTGCTCCCGGGCAGCCGATGTGTTGGTCCTGCTCGCTCTCGGCGGATCGCACGAGGCCCGGGAGGGACTGCGGGCCCACATCCGGGAAGGCGCCCACTGGGTACCCGTACTGGAGTCCGTCGCGGACCACTGGCCGGACACCTGGTGGGAGGACCTGGCCGAGGTCGCGCGAACCCGCATCGGCCGGGAACCGGAGCCGCCGTGGCGAACCGAGCCGTGGGCCGGGTTCGGAGTCGTGGTCCGGCGGCCCGATCCACGACCGGCTCCGCACGATCTCGGCGGACATACCGACGGCGAGCTGCTCGACCTGCTGACCCTCGCCCCGCCCGGGGACCGCATCCGGGTCGACGCCCTGCACGAACTGTGCCGCCGCGACCCGACGGAAGCCCTGATCCCCCTCGTACCCTCGCTCGCCACCCCGGACGGTCGCCGTCCCCTCCCGCAGCTCACCCGGGCCGTCGAACACCTCGGCGCCCTGGCCGTACCGGCGGCGCGCGACTGGGCGGGCGACGAGCGCGAATGGCTCGCCCGCCTCGGCCGTAACGTCCTCGCCGACCAGGCCGTCCCCGAGGCGCTGCCGGTCCTACTGGCCGAACTCGCGCAACAACGGCGGACCCACACCTGGTGCGGCCCCGAGGCCACGGCACGGCAACTGGCCCGCTTCGGGCCGGAAGCCGCCGAGGCGGTGGCCGACCTGCGCCGGCTCTGGCTGCACACCCCGCACTCCTACGCGCGGCCCGCCTACCTGGAAGCGCTCGCCGCCATCGACGCGAGCGGCTTGGAGCACGCCCACACCGAATCCCTCTGGGACTGCCAGGAACAGGCCCGACTCCTCGGCATCGCCCACGCACCCGACAACCCCACAACCCGAAAGCGCATCGCGGAACTACGCGACGACCCGATGGAAGCTCCCGAAGTCCGAGCCGCCGCCGCTGCGGCCCGGCCGGCCACTGCCTGAACCCGTCGCAGAAGCCTGTTTCGACAGGTGTCGGGTTCGTCTCGCGCAGCAGCGACGGTGCACGTCGAGGAGGTGGTTCCGATCGTCGTCCACGGGTCGGTCGAAGGTGAACGTGGTGCCGGAGGACTGCTCCTCGCGGGACTTCGAGAGCGCGACCATGGTCGTGAACGGATCGGGCACGGCATCGAGCTTGGCGAGCCTCCCCGCCCGGAACGTGTCATGGAGCGGTTCGACGAACGTGCCCGGATGACGGCGAGGGCGTCGTGGCGGCCCGGGTGTGGCAGCAACGCGCGGTACGCGGCGACCGGCATCAAAGGGTCCGCCGCAGGTGGTGTCGGGACAGCCCAGCGTCGATCAAATGCGCGTTGATAACAGCCACTCCCCCGTCCCGACCGTCGACGATCACCCCACCATCGACATGCTCCGCCCCCTCACCCCGCCCCGTCCGTCACCCCACCCCCAACCGTCGCCGGCCGCGTCCGCCCTTGCCCGCTCGGCGGCTGCGGCGCACGATCGCCTCCGTGCGGCCGGCGCCGAGTCGTACGCTGATCTCCGCGCCGCCCAGCACCGAGCGGCCCACGCCGACCTCGCCGCCGGTGGCCTCCGCGAGGCGTCGGACGATGTCCAGGCCCAGTCCCGTTGAGCCCTCGCCGCCGTGCCCGTGGCCGCGCCGCAGCGCGCTCTCCGGGTCGGCGATGCCCGGGCCGCCGTCGGCCACGAGCAGGATCACCGCGTCCCGACCCGAGTGCAGGGTGACCGAGAACGGCACGCCCTCCTCGGTGTGCCGGAAGACGTTGCCCAGCATCGCGTCGAGCCCGGCCGCCAGGTCGCCCCGGGGCACCGGGACCCGTACCGGCTGGTCCGCGCCCACCAGTTGCCACGGGCGCACCTCGTCCTCGGCCAGTGCCGACCAGAAGTCCATCCGGTCACGCACCACTTCGGCCGCGTCGCAACCCACCGCCTCGATGCTCGTGCTCGATCGCCGTGCCGTGCGGATCAGTTCGTCGACCTCACGCTCCAACTGCGCCACCGCGTTCCGGGTCTGTTCGGCCACCGGGTCCTCGCCCAGCGCCGCCGCGTTCAGCCGTAGCGCGGTCAGGGGCGTGCGCAGTCGATGCGACAGGTCGGCAGCCATCTCCCGCTCGTTGGCCAGCAGTTGCTCCACCCGATCGGCCATCGTGTTGAACGATGTGGCGGCCTCCTGGAGTTCGGACGGGCCCTGCGGCGCAATCCTGGCCGCCAGGTCGCCGGTCCCCAACGCGCGGGCCGCCGAAGCCAGGCCCCGCGCCGAGCGCACCACCTGCGCGCCGAGCCGGTCGGCGACCACCACGGAGCCGCCGACCAGGACCACCGCCACGCCGGTGAGCACCATCCACGCGGTATCGACGCCGTGCTCCAGGTCGCCGTCCGGCACGTACACCTCGATCACGGTGATCCGCCCCTGGTCCAGCAGCAGCGGCTGCAACAACGCCCAGCCGCCGCCCGCCCGGACCCGGAACGACCGGGCCGACCCGCGCGCGGTGGCCACGCTCTGCTCGCTCGCCCGCGGCCGCCCCAGCACCGAACCGTCCGGCAGGTGGATCGCGATCCGACCACTCGAACCGGCCGGCACACTCGCGATCGCCGGCTCCAGCGTCGCCCGATCGGTGGTGATCACCAGCGCCGGCTGCAGCGCGGCGGCCTGCCGCTCGGCGTCGGTGAAGGTACGGTCCGCGGCGATCTCCCGGATCACCAGGACCAGCGGGATCAAAAACGCCAGGGCAACCATCGTGGTGACCGCCAACGAGACCCGCACCAGCGTGCCGCGCACCCCCTTGGGCGCCCGCGGCCGCTTGCCGTCCCGGCCTGCCGAAGCCGGCGTCCGTCCCCCGGAAGCCTGCGCCCGACCCGCCGCACGCGGATCCGGCGCTCCGTCGCCACCCGTACCGCCTGCGCCCGACCCCTCCCCACCCGCCGCGGTCCCCGCGCCCGCCCTCACGCCGGCGGCTCCAGTTTCACCCCGACACCCCGCACCGTGTGCAGATACCTCGGCTCCCGCGCCTTCTCACCGAGCTTGCGCCGCAGCCAGGACAGGTGCACGTCGATGGTCTGGTCGTCACCGTACGACTGACCCCACACCTCGGCGAGGATCTCCCGCCGCGGCACCACCGTCCCGGCCCGCGCCGCCAGGAACGCCAGCAGGTCGAACTCGCGCCGGGTCAACTCCAACTCCCGGCCGTCCAGTTGTGCCTCCCGGCGCCTGGTGTCGATCAGCAGGCCGCCGACGGTGAACACCTCCGGCGTGGTCCGCCCGCGCGCACGGCGCAGCACCGCCGACATGCGCGCGCCCAGGTGTTCGCCGGAGAACGGCTTCGTCACGTAGTCGTCGGCCCCCGCGTTGAGCAGCCGGACCACCTCGGCCTCGTCGTCCCGGGCGGTCGCGATGATCACCGGGACGTCGGATATGCCGCGCAACATCTTCAACGCCTCGGAGCCGTCCAGATCCGGCAGACCGAGGTCCAGAATGACCACATCGAAAGGGTATTGGGCGACTTCGCGCAATGCTTCGAGAGCCGTTCCGACGCTCCGAACGGCGTGTGAGGACGACGTCAGATAGCGGATCAGCGCCGAACGTACGAATTGGTCGTCCTCGACCACGAGCACCTGTGCCATGGTTCGGAACCGTACCCGTACTCTTCGATCCGGCCGGCCCGGGAGGGGAACATCGGGCCGGATCAGCGGCTGGAGGCCAGAGCACGTGCGCAGAACCGTCACCTCGATCGCGGTATGGCTCGTGGTCAGCGCGATGGCCGTCGCGCTGGCCTGGTGGGGCGTGCGCAGCGTGTTGCGCGACACCGTGTTCGAGCCGCCTCGGGCTCCGACGCTGGCCGCCGGGGACGAACCGCCACCGGTGACGAGTTCTCGGCCACCGACGCCGCTCGCGCCGTCGACGCCGGTCGCGCCGCCGACGAGCGAGGCACCCGACCTGATCTCCGCGGTCAACCGCACGCCGGCGCCGACCACGGCGTCCGCGTCGGCGCCCGCGTCCTCCGCCCCGCCGACGCCGAAGAGCCCGCCGACGTCGGTGGTACCGCCGGCCCAGCTTCGGGAGGACCCGCCGGCTCCGGCCGTGCAGAGTTTCGAAGTACGGGGCGGGCGGGCGTCGTTCCGGTACTCGGCCACGAGCGCGACGCTGATCGCCGCAACCCCGAACCCCGGCTGGGCGGTGAAGGTGTGGCCCGGGGACAGGTGGATCCGGGTGGACTTCACCGCCAACCACCGCACCTCGTCGGTGTTCGTGGTCTGGAACGGACACCAGCCGATCGCGTCGACCTACGAGGACTGAGCGGGTCGCCGCCGGGCCCTCGACCCGAACGACTACAGGTCTTCCAGCACCTCGGCCGCCGTCGACCGCAGGCCCCGGGCGGCCCGGGTCGCGGTGTTGTACGCCTCGTCGCCGCGCCCGTCGGTGAACGCGTTGGCCGCCTGGATCAGGCCCTGGGCGCCCTTGAGCACGTCGACCGCCGCCGCGAGCAGCGCCTCGCCGCGTGCGTCCCGGCCGGCCTCGTCCGCCAGTTGGGCGAGTTGCCGGGTGAGCACGGTCAGCCGCATGTCCACCCCGCGGGCACCGGACAGCGGGGCCGGTCGCGGATCACGCACGCTCGGCAGGCCCTGACGCGAGGTCGGCGCACCGTCCGGCGTCCCGCACAGCGGACACGACTCGCCGAGCGCGAGCAGACCACGCTCGGGGTGCCGGGGGCACGGCGCCGAGCGCGGGCGCGCGTCCGCCGCGTCCCGGGCCCGGCCGCGCCGCCGCCGGTTCTCGCAGAACAGGCACTTGTCCCGGGCATCCTCGTCGACCGGGCCGTACGGGTGTTCGTTGCACAGCGTGGTCGGCGTGGGAGCGGCCAGCCGGCCCAGGATCACGCGCGTGTTCGCCAGTTGCTCGGCGATCGCGTCGTACGCCTCGGGCGGGCTGGTGTTGCTCAGGAGGTCGACCATCTCCATCAGGTTCTTGGTCGACAGGACGAGTGCCTTCGTATCGGGTGCCACGCCTATGGACTGTAAATGATCGGCGGGACATCACCACACCTGAACCGGTGCGGCATCACCGCACGATCAGCACCTCCAGGGTCCTCGGCCCGTGTACCCCCTCGACCCGGTTCAGCTCGATGTCGCTGGTCGCGGACGGGCCGGAGATCCAGGTCAGCGGCCGGCCGGGGAGCAGTCGCTCCAGTGCCTGCGGTACGGACGCGACCACGTCCCGGGCGCGGACCACGCACAGGTGCCAGTCCGGGACCAGGGTCAACGCCCGGCGCCCCTGTCCCGGTCCCGCGTCGAGCACGATCGTGCCGGTCTCGGCGATCGCGACGGCGGCGGCGGTGAGGACACCGTCGGCGGTGTCCAGCTCGGCGACGGTGAGGTGGGGGGCGGGCTGCTCCGGCCTGTTATTAGTAGGATCATCGGACGATTCGTCGATCGGCCCGTACACCCAGCCGTCCGGCACGCACGTCCCGGGCGCGAGCCCCGCGACCCACTCCGCCGGCAGCCCCGCCGGTGTCACCAGCCGACGTGCCCCGCGCCGTTCGACCGCCTGTGCGATCGCGTCCGCGAGTTCGCTCCCGGTGACCTCGTGCACGACGGCCCGATAGTCGCGCAGGTGTTCGGCGAACAGTTCGAGCACGCCCTCGACCACATGCGCCCGTGCGTAGTCGCGCGGAACCGGGAAGACCTCGTCGCGCGGCACGTCCGTCAGCGCCCGCCGTACCCGGTTCAGGATCACCTCGCGCGAATTCATCGGCTCTCCCCCTCGATCTCGTTCGCTTCGGTGCGCGCGGCCGCAGGCCCCGGATCCCCCGGGCCCATGTCCGCCTGCGGCGCACCCCCGGGCCCGCTGCGCTCCCGCACCCACCAGTCCCGGAACGACTCCGCCGGCACCGCCGGGATCGACCGACTGTCCGTCCAGGCCGCGCCCGGGCCCGGGGCCCGCTTGGGGATCAACTTGCGCGAGCGCGCCGCGACCCGCTGTACCCGGCGCAGTCGCCCGGGATCGTCGAGCACCCACTCGGCCGCCCGCATCGCCGTCCGCTCGGCCCGATGACCGCCGCCCTCGACCACCTGTTCGCGCAGATGCACCAGCACCTCGGGGATGTCGATCGCGACCGGGCACACCTCGTAGCACGCGCCGCACAGCGAGGAGGCGTACGGCAGCGACGCGGTCTGCGCGTCCACCTTCGCGGTCGCGATGCCGCCCAACTGCGGCACCAGGATCGCGCCGATCGGCCCGGGATACACCGACCCGTACGCGTGTCCGCCGGTGCGTTCGTACACCGGGCACACATTCAGACAGGCCGAGCAGCGGATGCAACGCAGCGCCTGCCGACCGGTACTGTCCGCCAGCACGTCGGTGCGGCCGTTGTCGAGCAGGATCAGGTGGAAGTCCTGCGGGCCGTCGCCGGGGGTGATGCCGGTCCACATCGAGGTGTAGGGGTTCATCCGCTCGCCGGTCGAACTGCGCGGCAGCAGTTGCAGGAACACCTCCAGGTCGGCCCAGGTCGGCACGACCTTCTCGATGCCGACCACCGAGATCAGCGTGTCCGGCAGGGTCAGGCACATCCGCCCGTTGCCCTCCGACTCGACCACCACGAGCGTGCCGGTCTCGGCGACCACGAAATTGGCGCCGGAGACCGCGACCTTCGCGGACAGGAAACGCTCGCGCAGGTGCCGACGCGCGGCCTCGGCCAGCGCGGCCGGCTCGTCGGTCAGACCGGCCGGTGCCGGCACGCCCCATTCGCCCATCTCGCGAACGAAGATCTCCCGGATCTCGGACCGGTTGCGGTGGATCGCGGGCACCAGGATGTGCGAGGGCAGATCCTCGCCCAACTGCACGATCAACTCGGCCAGGTCGGTCTCGTAGGCCCGGATGCCCTCGGCGGCGAGCGCCTCGTTGAGGCCGATCTCCTGGGTGACCATCGACTTGACCTTGACCACCTCGGTCTCGCCGGTGGCCCGGACCAGGTCCGCGACGATGCGATTCGCCTCGGCGGCGTCGGCGGCCCAGTGCACGGTGCCGCCGGCGGCGGTGACCGCGGCCTCGACCGCGAGCAGGTGTTCGTCGAGGCGGCGCAGCGTGCGGTCCTTGATCGCCGCGCCCGCCGCGCGCAGTTCGGCCCAGTCCGCGAGTTCGTCCACCACCAGGGCCCGCTTGTCCCGGATGGTGTGGGTGGCCTTGCGCAGGTTGTGCCGCAGTTGCGCGTCGCCGACGGCGGCCCGCGCGGCCTGCGGGAACGGGGGCATGCCGACGAAGGTGGCGCCGGTCGGCGGGACGGCCTTGCTCATGCCGGCTCCTTCTCGGTGGAGGCGAGGATTTCCGCGAGGTGCAGGACCCGCATCCCGGTGCGCTGACGGTCCATCAGGCCACCGATGTGCATCAGGCACGAGTTGTCCGCCGCGCACAACACCTCGGCGCCGGTGCCTGCGGCGTGCCGGACCTTGTCGGCGCCCATCGCGGTGGACACGTCCGGGTTCTTGACCGCGAAGGTGCCGCCGAAGCCGCAACACTCCTCCTCGCCGGGCAGGCCGAGCAGTTCCAGACCGCGCACCTCGCGCAGCAGTGCGGTCGGACGGTCGCCGAGCTTCATCAGGCGACGCGAGTGGCAGGTGGGGTGGTAGGCGACCTTGTGCGGGAAGTACGCGCCGACGTCGGTGACGCCGAGCACGTCGACGATGAACTCGGTGAGGTCGTACACCTTCGGGACCACCGCCGCGACGTCGGCCGCGAGGGTGGCGTCCCGGGCCCGGGCGGCGGCGCGCGGGTGGTTGTCGCGGATCATCGCGCCGCACGACCCGGAGGGGGTGACCACCGCGTCGTAGCCGGCGAAGGTGTCCGCGAACCGGCGCACCATCGGCTCGATCCGCGGGCCGTAGCCGGTGTTCCAGTGCATCTGTCCGCAGCAGGTCTGGGCGAGCGGGAAATCGACCTCGCAACCCAGGCGCTCCAGGAGGCGGACGACGGCCTGGCCGGTGCGGGGGTACAGGGTGTCGTTGAGGCAGGTGATGAACAGCCCGACGCGCATGCGGGCGGCCTCCTTGCGGTGGTGGGATCGGGGGTGGGGTTGATCGGGGGTCGCGGGGTGGGGTCGGGGCGGGTTGTGGGTGGTTCGAACTGGCATGCGTGTGGTCAGACCACAGTGTGGTCACACGGTATGGGCATGTCATGCTGTGCCACAAGACGTGGGTGTCGGCCCGCGACCTGGATCGCTCCGAGGAGCTTTTGTGAACGACGGCCCGGACTGGCGCCCGGTCAAGCGGGTGCGCGCCTTCGAGGAGGTCGTCGCGCAGATCGAGGAGCAGATCTCGACCGGCCGGCTGCGCGCGGGCGACAAGCTTCCGGGCGAGCGCGCTCTGGCCGCCGCACTCGGGGTCAGCCGCCCGTCGGTGCGCGAGGCGATGCGGGTCCTGGAGGCGATGGGCGTCCTGGTCGCGAACACCGGCAGCGGCCCCGAGGCGGGCGCCATCCTGGCCGGTTCGGCGGGGCCGGCGCTGACCGGTGTGCTGGGACTGCACCTGGGCCTGGCCAACTTCGCGGTGGACGACGTCGTGGAGACCCGGTTGTTGATCGAGTCCTGGGCGGTCGAGGCCGCCGCCCGGCACGCGAGCGAGGCCGACCTCGACCGGCTGCGCACGATCGTGGCCGCGATGGACGCGCCGGATCTGTCGGCGGAGCAATTCAACGAGCAGGACACCGAGTTCCACACCGCGATCGCGGAGTTGTCCGGCAACGCGCTGGTCGCCACGTTCATGCGCGCGCTGCGCGACACGGTACGTCGACACCAACAACGCGCGGTTGCCGAACTGGGACCGGACACCGGCGCGTTGCGTGCGGACCACCACGCGATCCTGGCGGCGATCGAGGCCCGAGACCCCGCCGCGGCAGCGGCGGCGGTGGTCGCACACCTGCGTCGGGCCTACCCGGGAGTGGGGCGGTTGGCGTGAGGGACGGGTCGCGGGGCCGCGCGGGTCGGGGTGTTGCCGCGCACCGGGGATGAAATTTCGCTGACGGGGCGTCATGTCGCTTGTGGGGCAAGGTGATCCGGGGTGGGGGAAACCTTGGGGCGGGGTGGTGACTCGGTGCGGTTGCGCGGCATACTGCGCGGCAACGTACAGCGCAGGAGGTCGCGAGGATGCTCGGGCACGACCGGATCGACGCGGAGACGTACCATCGGGACATCGTCCCTGGATTGCTCATCGGTGAGGCCGGGAAGCGGGCTGCGGCGGGGTTGGCGGGTCTCGAACCGCTCGGGCTGCGGGTCGGCGAGGGGGCGTGGACGTATCGGGCGCACGACTCGCGGTTGCGAGTCGTGGAGGGCGTCGATGCGGACGCCACGTGCGTGGTGCGGTTGTCCCCCGACGCGTGGACCGACCTGGTCACCCTGTTGCGGACCGCCGCCGCGCTCGCGATCGCGGGCGACGTGGCCACCGAACGAGGCGGTGTGCACGAACTGTTCCGCTGGGAGCCGGTGTTGCGGGCGCTCTATCAGGGGATCGAGATCTATCTGCCGCACGGCACACAGGTGTTCGACCGACACGGTCGATCGGTGGACACGGCCGCCGAACTGACGCTCGATCACTCGGATCGCGAACTCGCCGACCACTTCGAGGCGACCGGGGTGATGCGGGTGCGCGGAGTCTTCTCCGCCGCCGAGATCGCCGTGTTCGAAGCCGAGGTGGATCGACTGGCCGCCGAGGCGCGGCCGGACGACGACCGGTCCTGGTGGGCACAGCGCGAGAGCGGCGAGCAGGTGTTGTGCCGGATCGTCTACGCGAGCGAGCGGTCGGCGCCGATCGGTGCGCTGGCCCACGATCCGCGGCTGGTTCGACTGGCCACGTTGATCCACGAGGACCTCGCGGCGTCCACCGACCGGATGGAGGGCATCTCGGTCCTGCTCAAGCCGCCCGGTCGGCTCAAGGGCCTGGCCAACATCCCGTGGCACACCGACTGCGGGCTCGGCGGCCATCACATCATGTGCCCGTCGGTGGCGATCGGCATCCAACTCACCGGCTCCTGCGCGGAGAACGGCTACCTGGAGGCGATTCCGGGCTCCCAGGGCCGCACCTGCCCGCAGCCCGGCGCCGCCGACCTGGCCGAATTGCCGCACCTGACCGTGCCCACCGAGCCGGGCGACGTGACGGTGCACATGACCGACGTACTGCACGCCTCCCCCGCGCCCTCGGGCGAGGGCGGGCGCCGCACGATGTATGTCACCTTCCATCCACCGACCCTGTTCGAGCACGTCGGGCCGGGCGAGGCGATCAACGACCTGATCCGCAGTCGCAGCGCGAGTGAACTGGAGGCCGGGCTGGGGCGTTGAGCCCGACGGCCGGGGTCGGGGCGGCCCGCCTCAGCGCTGCGGCACGGCGGGAAGCGCGGCGGATTCCACGGATTCCACGCTGAGAATGCGGTCCAAATGGGTGATCCGCAGCACCCGCGCGGGCTGCGGTCCGACGCCGCACACCACGGTGTCGCCGTCGCGGTCGCGCAGGCGGCGGTAGCCGTAGACCAGACTGCCCAGGCCGGACGAGTCGATGAACGGCACGCCCGAGAGGTCGATCCGCAGGCTGCGCGCGCCCTCGTCGACGAGGCGGTCCACCGCCTGCCGGAACACCGGCGCCGCCGTCATGTCCATGTCCCCCTGCACGGAGACGATGCCGCCGAGGTCGGATTCCATCGTGGTGTGCACGACGCACGGCCTGGCGGAGAACGATGTGTGATCGACGTCGTCCGGTGGGAGATCGTCAAGGCTCATGTGGAGCACTCCACCTGGTCAAGTGTCGGCTCGGTCGCGCGCCGCGCGGCCGCTCGGTACGGTTCGCACGTCTCGGGATGAATCTCCACATCCCTCCCGGAAACGACAGGACCGCATCGGCACACTACTCGTCGCGTCGGCCCGTCGTGGACCGTCTTCCCCTATAGGTGTGATTCCCGCGGAACCCACACCCGGGCGACGTTCGCGGTCGTACCGTGAAGGTTGCGCGAGCGCCGGCCCGAGCCGGCTCGAAACGCACGGACGCAAGGGATTCCGTAGCCATGACCGGACAACGCCCCTCCGGCGACGAGCGGGGCAACAGCAACACCCGGGAGCCGGCCGCCGAGGGGCGGACCAATGGCTTCAAACCGCCACGTGTCCCGGACGAGCCCGCGCCGCCCACGTGGTCGCTCGGCGAGGTGCTCGACCAGAGCGACACCGGCGTGGTCGTCTTCACGCCCGAAGGCACCGTGTGCTACCTCAACGCGGCAGCCGCGCGGTTGCTGCCGGACTGCACCGTGGGCACGGCCGAACCGATGTTGCCCGCGACCGGGACCGGTTGGCAGGGCGAGGTCTTCGAGCGGCGCATGCGCGGCCGGCGGGCGGTGCTGGGCGGCGGCCACTACGTGTGGTACGTACAGGACACCACTCCCGAACGCCGGCGCGAGGACGCGCTGTTGGCCGAGCGCAGGCGCAAGGTCTTCCTCGCCGAGGCGGGCCGCCTGTTGTCCGCGACCACCCACCCGCGCCGGCTCACCGATCTGGTGATCACGCTGCCGGCCCGCGAACTGGCCGACTGGGTGGCGCTGTCGGTGCCGAGCATGGAGGACGGCCGGCTGCGCACCACCTACGCGCCCGCCACCGGCCGCCCGATCGGCCGGGTGACCAGCGGCCTGGGTGCCGCGTGGACCGCGCCGGCGGGCGTCGGCCGGGTGTTGCGCACCCGACGGCAGGAGTTGCACCCGCTGATGGACCGGGCGTTGCTCACCCGACTGGTGCCGGACGAGGCGGTCGCGGATCTGGTCGCGGTGGACGCCCGCTGCGCGCTGGTGGTTCCGGTACCCACCGACGACGACGCGCCCTCCGTACTGACGTTCGTGCGCTCGGCGACCTCGGACCCGTTCACCGAGGAGGAGATCGCGCTCGCCGTCGACTACGCCGAGCGGGTGGGGGTCGCGCTGCGCACCTCGCGGCTCTACGTCGAACAGGACCGGCGGACCATGCTGTTGGCCCAGGCGCTGGTGCCCGGTCCGCTGCCGGAGGTGCCCGGCGCGCGGATCGCCGCGCGCTACCGGCCCGTCTCGCTGACCGACGGCCTCGGCGGCGACTTCTACGCCGTGCACCCGACCCCCGTCGACGGCACCTGGGCGTTCTCGATCGGCGACGTGTGCGGACGCGGCACGCCGGTGGGCATGTTCAGTTCGCGGTCGCTGCTGATCCTGCGCACCGCGGCGAGCGCCGGCTGCGCCCCCGCGCATCGCATGGCGCTCCTGGACGCGGAGTTGACCCTGGGCGATCCCTCCCTCGTGCTCACCGCGATCACCGGTGACTGCTCCGTGCGTGCGGACGGTTCGGCGCTGGTCCGGCTGACCTGCGCCGGGCATCCGCCGCCGCTGTGGATGGATCCGGCGGGTCGGGTGCAGGCGATGGCGTTCACCGACCCGCTCGTCGCGGGCATCCCGGGCACCGTGTTCGGCGAACGGGAGTTGGCGCTGGCGCCGGGCTCGACGCTGCTCCTGTACAGCGACGGGGTCACCGAGGCGCGGGACGCGGACGGCGAGGCGTACGGCGTGCGGGCGTTGCGGCACGACCTGGCGTCCTGCGCGGGCATGCCCGTGGACGCGCTGGTGGCCCGCCTGGAGCAGCGGCTGATGGTGCACCTGGGCGACGCCCCGGTCGTGGACGACGTGGTCCTGCTGGCCATTCACATCCCGTACCGGGACGACGACGAGGCGCTGCCGATTCTGGTCGAGCCCGGCCGCCCGGTTTCCGACGAACACCCGGATGGCGCATGACGCACGTGGTCCCCGACGAACTCGACCTGTTCCTGGAACACATCGGACGGGCGGACGAGGTCGAGGCGCTGACCCTGGTCCGGAACCTGCTCGGCAAGGGGGTGCCCGGCGACCGGGTGTTGACCGACCTGGTGATCCCGGCGCTGCACACGGTGGGCGAGCGGTGGGCGACCGGCGAATGGACCGTGGCGCGCGAACACGGCGCCTCGCACGTCACCGGTCGGGTGGTGCACCTGATCGCGGACGCGACCCCGCAGCCGCGGGCGGCGGCCCGGGTCGTGGTGTGCTGCGCACAGGGCGACTGGCACGGGCTGGCGTCCACCATCCTGGCCGCGCTGTTGCGGGTGCGCGGCATCGAGGCGATGGTCCTGCCACCGGGCACCGGCGCCGGCGAACTGGCCCGCGTGTTGCCCGACGCGGAGGCGGATTCGGTCGCGATCGGCTGCATGGTCTCCACCGCGCTGCCGGGCGCGCGGGCGATGGTCGAGGTGGCCCGGCGGGTGGGCGTGCCGGTCCTGGTCGGCGGCCCGGGCTTCGGTCCGGACGGCCGGTGGGCGGGCGTGGTCGGCGCGAACGGCTGGGCCCGGGACGCCCGGGAGGCCGCCGACGTGCTGGCGGGCCCGGACTGGCCCACGATCACCACCCCGGCCCCTCGGCTGCGCCACCTCCCGGACGCCGGTTACGACGGCGTCGGTCTGCTGCGCGCCCCGCTGGTCGCGGCGGGCATGGCGGCGCTGGTCCCGATCGAGGGCGAGCACTCGGACACCACGATGCGGGACGGGCTGGTGAGCGCCGTCGACGCGCTCGCGGTCTCGCTCTTCCTGGACGACCAGGTGCTCTTCGACGACTTCACCCGCTGGTTCGCCGACGTGCTGGGTCACCGTCAGGTCTCCCGGGAGGCACTCGCCGCGGCCTACCGTGCCTTCGCCGCCCGCCTGACCCACGTCCCGCGAGCGGGCGCGACCCTGACGGCGGCGCGAGCGGCGCTTTGAGGCGCCCGGTGCGGGCCCCGCGTCGCCTACATGCGGGACATGGTCAGCAGATCCCCGCTGCCGTAGCCCGGGATCACCTGCTCGTAGGTTTCGTAGGGGTTGGTCACGTCGAAGATGCGGGGGTTGTCGAACTGCACGTAGAGCGTGCGGCGGCGGGACGGGCCGGACGCCGCCGGGCCCGCGTGCAGGCCGCAGCCCATGTGCACGGTCACATCGCCCGGTTCGGTGGTGATGCCGACCACCGGCAGTTCGGCCCACTGGGCCGGGGTGTACCGCTCGTGCGCGACCGTGCCCCACGAGCCGGCCAGCGCGTAGAGCTGGGAGCTGTCCTGGCTCACCGCGTCCAACCGGATCCCCACGTGCACGCGCGGACAGGTGACCGGACAACCGCCGAGGGCACAGTCCTTGTGCCAGGGCAGGTCCGGGATGGACAGCGGTTCGGGCGAGGTGCCGAACTCCTTGAGTACGGCGATCTGTCCGGAGTCGCGGTCGGTCACCGCGACCACGTCCTGACCGGCCAGCCCGCACAACATGCGCACGGTCGGGTCGTCGGCCAGCGCGGCGATCCGCGGCGAGCGCATGCCCAGGTAGGTCAACCGGTAGGGCGCGCGCAATCCGCCGGGGCCGTCCGCCCACAACGATCCCCGGTCGCCCTCGCGACACAGGCCCCGGATCCGGTCCACCTCGCCCGCCAACTCCTCGACCCGGTCCGCCTCCAAGACCTGACGCACCACCAGATAGCCGGTGGAGCGCAGGAAATGCGCCATTTCGTCGGGGTCGTCGTGGGTGGTGAAGTCACGATGCAGGTCGATCGGGCGATCCGCGAGGTCGCGCAGGTCCAGCGCCGCGGGGTGGTAGATCGGCGTGCCGGAGTACATGCAGCGGATCGCCGGCTCCCAGACGTCCCAGTCGGCGAACCCCCCGCGCACGAACCGCACCGCGTGCGACTCGACCAGGCCCCGGCTGGTGCGCAGTTCGTAGAGGTAGTCCTGCCAGGCACCGGATTCGAGCTCGACCACCAATTCGGCGTCCGCGGTGACCCCGGGCACGATCCGCACCTCGCCGCAGTCCTCGACATAGCTGTACGCCTGACCGTTGGGCATGCACAGCGCGATCGGGGCCCGGCCGGCCACGTCCCAGGCGACCCGTTCGCCCAGCCCGCCCTCCAGCCGACGCGGCAACTCCACCCGATGGAACGATTCGAAGCACACCACCGGCCAACCCAACACACTGAACGTGCCACGTTCGGCGTCGTGCGCCACCGCCGATCCGGCGCCCGCAATCCCCATTGCCCCGTCCTCCCCGTTCCGCACCCGATACACCGACCGGGTCGTCACCAACGGTAGGCAAACAGCGTCAGAACAGCGTCAGAGCAGCGCGAAAGCGCAAGGTGACAGCCAGTCAGCGAAGCGAGGAGACGCCGGTGTCCAGCGGCTCGCCGAGCAGACGCACAGCGTCCCCGAGCGTGCGCTCGGCGTGTCCGGGCAACCCCAACTCCAGACACCGGGCGTAGGCGGCCTCGAACTGCCCACGAGCCGCGGCCCCGTCGCCGACCAGCGCGGCCAGACCGCCGAGCACCCGGCGCACCGGGCCGAGCGAGGAGCCGGTCCAGTCCAGGTGGTCAGCGTACGGGGTCAGCGCCTCGCTCACGAGCAGACCGCGCTCCACATCGCCCAGTTCGATCGCGACCTCGCCCAGCCGCATCAGCGAGCCGGTCCACAGCAGGTCGACCGGGATCGTCGCGAAGCCCGGCACGCACAACGCGTGGAACTCCTCGCGCGCCGACTTGGGGTCCGTCGACGCGGAGGCCGTCCAGCACGCCTGAACCCGCCACCAGGACACGTCCCGCGACCAGTCCGCGGCCACCGCGGCGCGCCGCGCCATCATGCCCAACCGGCCCTGTTCCCAGCGCACCGCCAGGATCTGCGCCAGGTTGAACGAGCGCACCGCCTCGCGCGGCAGCCCCGATCGCCGGGCCAGCCGCAGCGCGTCGGCCAGGGCGTCCCCCGCACGCGCGGTCCGCCCGCGCAGCAGTTCCAGGCCGCAGCGGTAGATCAGCACCTCCCAGGTGAACCATGGATGCCGCAACCGCCGGGCCACCCGCTGCGCCTGCGCGTACTCGCGTTCGGCCGCCGGGATCGCGCCCTGTACCACCAGGTCGTATGCCTGGTTCAAGTGGCTGCGAAACAGCGACTCCTGATCACCGGTCAGCCCGGAGAGCACGGTCAGCTCGCTGCTCATCCGCAGTCGCTCGTCGACCAGATCCGGACCGGACGCGGCCAGGTGGTGCGCCTCCAGGCCCTGCGCCAGCGCATCGTGCGAGCCCGATTCACGGGCCGCGTCCAACGCCTCGTAGAGCATGGTCAGCCGCGCCTCGCGGTCGTGCCCGAAGGTCAGCGCCACCGCGAGCGCGGCCAGCAGCAGCGAGCGCAGCGCGATGTCCGCGGGCAGGGCCGAGGCGATCGGCAGCGCCGCCAGCGCCTCGCGCAACAGCGCGACCAACTCCAGGTCCACGCCCACCTGGTAGACCTGCCCCAGGCGCACCATGGCCAGGGCGACCCGGCCCAGCCGGCGCGAGTCGGACAACGCCCGGGCCTCCTCGGCGGCCCGGCGCAGCACCTCCCGGCAGCGCCGGTCGCCGCACCGGTCCAGCGCCGCACCACGGGAGAGCAGCAGGTCGCAGCGGGTCTCCGGGGCGGGGTCGGTCACCATCGGCAGCACCTCCAGGGCCTGCCGGTAGTGCTCGGCGGCGACCTCGAACGCGCCGCCGTCGCGCGCCTCGTCGCCCGCCCGCCAGGCGTAGTCCAGCGCGCGGCGCGCCTCGCCGAATCGGCAGGCCAAGCGGAAGTGGTGGGCCAGTTCCGGCAGATGCGCGTCCCGGTCGCCGCGTGCCTCCAGGGCCAGGCCGACCTTGCGGTGCAGTTGCAGCCGGCGGGCGGTGGGCAGTTCCTGGTAGAGCGTGGAGCGCACCAGCGCGTGGACGAAGGTGAAGCGGCCCGGGCGATCGGTCTCCTCGGCCCGCACCACATGGGCCCGCTCGGCGTCGTCGAGGGCGTCCACGACGGTGTCGAACCCGCCCGGGTGCACGGCGGCGACCAGGTCGATGTCGAAGGCGGGGCCGACCACGGCGGCCACGGTGAGCGCCTCCAGGGTGGACTGCGGCAGGCCCAGCAGCCGCTGGCGCAGCACGTTGCGCACCCGGCGCGGGACGTCCGCGGGCACGCTCTTGCCCAGTGCCGACCAGTCGCTGACGTCCGCCCACTGGCGCAGCAGTTCGGTGGCCAGCAGTGGATTGCCGTCGCTGAGTTCGCGCAGGACGTGCGCCCGGACGCCCTCCGCGCGCGGCGGCAGCGGGCCGGCCAGCACGTGCGCGAGTTCGACCAGGGCCGCCACATCCAGGCCGCCCAGCGGTACGTGCACCGGGTGCAGGTCGCGGTAGAGGTCGGCGATCAGTTTGGTCATCGGGTGCACCGAGCCGAGCGCGGTGTCGCGGTAGGCGATCACCAGCACCGCCCGGGTGCCGACCAGGGCCCGGGCCACGTGGCGCAACATCAGCATGGTCGAGGTCGAGGACCAGTGCACGTCGTCGAGCAGCAGGACCAGATCGCCCTTGCCGGCCGCGTGCCGAAACACCCCGGCCACCGCCTCGAACAGCCGGTAGCGCTCGGTGTTCGAGTCGGGTGGGCCCTGAGGCTGGGTCAGGCCGGCCGGTGTCAGGGGCAGTTCGGGCAGCAGGCGGTGCAACTCGCCGCCCAGGTCGCCGACCCGCTCGCGCAACTCGTCGGCCGCGACGTCGGCGAGATGCGCGCGCAGCATGGTCACGAAGGGTTGGAACGGTGCCGCCACACCCTCGTCGCTACGGCCGGTGAGCACCAGCGCGTCGCGGCCGGCGCGGGTGGCGAATTCGCTCAACAGGAAGGATTTGCCGATCCCGGCGTCGCCGCTGACCAGCACCACCCGCGAGCCGACCTCGGCCCCGGTGGATTCCTCCAGCAGGCGCAGTTCCGCCGAGCGCCCCACGATCGGACCGGGCGCGCCGTGCGGGAACACGTCGTGCGCCGAGCGGGTGGGTTCCGGGGCGGGCGGGGCGTCGCCGCCGGGTGCGGGCGAGGCGAAGCGCGCGGCGGGCGCGGGCACCGGCAGCGGTTGCGGGGTGGCGTCGCCGAGCAGGCGCAGGAAGGCGGATTCGGTCTCCGGGGAGGGGCCCACCCCCAACTCGGTGGCCAGCAGGCGCCGACAACGTTCGTACGCGCGCAGCGCCGCCGCCCGGTCGCCGCCGGCCGCGTGTGCGGTCATCAGCAGACGGTGGCTGCTCTCCCGGAACGGATCCAGGTCGACGAGTTGGCCCGCGCGAGTCACCGCCGCGTCGGCCCGGCCCAGGTGCAATTCGGTGGTCACCGACACGGCGAGGGCGCGCAGCCGGGCCGAGCGCCAGCGGGTGCGCCGCTCGTTGACCCAGTCGCCGTCCTGGCCGGGCAAAAACGGCAGGGCGAGGATCTCGTGCGCGTCGTGTGCCCGCGATCGGGCCTGGGCGAAGGCGCCGTGCACGGCGAGCGCCTCGGCCTCGATCAGCGCGCTCTCGGCCGCCTCCACGTCGACCTCGGTGCCCTCGGGCAGGGACAACACGTAACAGCCGGCCCGGTGTCGCAGCACCGAGGAGGCGTCGTATCCGGCCTGACCCAGGAAGCCGCGCACCCGACTGAGCACCCCGCGCAGCGCGCCCTCCCACGACTTGGGGGCCTGCTCGGGCCACAGCAGGGCGGCCAACTCCTCGCGCGGCACCGGATGCCTGCGCCCCAGCGCCAGCGCGGCGAACACGAGTTGGGCCTGCGGGCCGCCGAGGAGATCCTCCGCGGCGCGGCCCGCGGGGCCGTCTACGCAGACATGGCCGAGAACACGCACCCGGACCACCATGTGACGGACCCCCCTCCTGCTGTCGTCTTCGCGACAACCGATTCCCCGGCACCGGTCCGGGAGCGGTTCGAAGGACCCCGCGCGCCACATGGTACGAACCGAACGCTTCGACCGGCGGCCAATTGCGCCGGCCCCATGTCACAACCCGGCCAATCACTTGATCCCCACTCGGGTTTCCCGAAGGCTGTCGGCCGCGCCGCACCATCGGGTACGGACTCGGACGGCATCCCGTCACGGGCGTGGAGCACGCGCCGTCGGGGCAGCCGTCAGGTGGACATCGGGCGTGTGGGCACTCGGGGTTGGGAGGGGCACGGATGAGCCTGGATGGTTGGAATCTACCGCCGGTACGCGAGGGACGGGCCGCGTCGGACGAACTGGACGCGCGGCGGCGCGGCACCGCGGCGTATCGCCAGGAACCCGAACCCGGCGTGACGGTGCGTCAGGAGCTGGCGGGCGGTGTGCCGTGCACGTTCCTGGAGGTGCCGGACCCGGCGCTGACGCTGCTGTACCTGCACGGCGGCGGCTACCGGATGGGCGACGCCTCGGGCTGGTTGGGCATCGCTTCGCGGATCGCGCTGGCCGCGCGGGCCCGGGTGGTGGTGGCCGAATACCGCCTCGCGCCGGAGGCGCCGTATCCGGCCGCGCTGCACGACGTGGCGAACGTGTACAACACGATCGTGGCGGCGAGCGAGGACGCGGATCCGGCCCCGTTCGTGGGCGGCGACTCGGCCGGCGGCGGGCTGGCGGCGGCGCTGACGGTGGCGGCCCGCGGCGCCCGGGTGCCGTTGCCGTCCGGGTTGGTGCTGCTGTCGCCGTGGCTGGACCTGACCGTGACCAAGCCCACGTACGACTCGAACGCGGCCACCGACCAGCTGATCTCGAAGAAGTCGATGCGCGAGGCCGCCGAGATCTATCTGCAACTGCACGACCCGGGCGATCCGTTGGCGTCGCCGCTGTTCGCCGACCTGTCCGGCCTGCCGCCGGTGCTGCTGCTGGCCTCCTGCCACGAGGCCCTGCTCGGCGACGCCACCGCGTTCGCCGCCCGGGCCGCCGCGGCGGGGGTCGCGGTCCAGGCCCACCTGGTCCCCGACGTCCCGCACGCCTGGCCCGCGATCGACCCGACCATGCCCGAATCCCAGGAAGCCATCGGCGCGATCGCCCGCTTCCTGACCACCAACGCCCTGCCGGCCTAGAAACGAGCGCGGCCTCGGGGCGCCGCCACCCGACCCCCGAGGCCCCGCGGCCACGAACAAGGCATGATCGACCCCGTGAGCACCATCGAATACGTCCTCCCCCTCGTGGCGCACATCGAGAAGGACGACCCGCCGGCCCGCACCGACGCCCTGGAGGCCGCCGCGCGCGCGGTCCTGGTCCTGTTGGCCGACCCGAGGTCCACCGACCCCGAGGGGGAATGGCACGACGTCGTCGAGGCGTGGCAGGGCCACCGCATCCGCAAGGTGGTCCGGCGGGCCCGCGGCGGTGAGTGGCGGCGGGCGAACACCCTGCCGGGCATCACGGTGGCCCACCGCACGGCGGAGGTTCGGGTGTACCCGCCGATTCCGCTCGACGGATGGCCCAAGGACCTGGCCAAGTTGCAGGTCTCGGGCACCGACCTGCAGGAGCCGACCGCGCCGCCGGCCGCCGCGTCCGGTCAGCCCGTGTTGTGGCTGAACCCGACGCTGGAGATGACCGCCGGCAAGGCCATGGCACAGGTGGGGCACGGCAGTCACCTCGCCTGGCTGGGCATGGGCCCGGCCGGGCGCAAGGAGTGGGCGGAGCGTGACTTCGATCTCGCGGTCCGCGTCGCCGAACCCGCCGCGTGGCCCGCGTTGACCACGAGCGGTCGGCCGGTCGTGCGCGACGCGGGTTTCACCGAGGTCGCGCCGGGTTCGTGCACCGTGGTCGCGGATGTGCCGTGGGCGATCCGCTGAGCGGGTGACGTTGTGTCATCGCGTGGGTCGACGGGGCGGAACAGGCTACTCCGGGGCGGCTTTCGGCGATCCGTGTACGCTGCAAACGAGATCCGTACGTGACCGGATCGTCACTGCTCCGGTTCCCGGGGCCCACTACGGTAGGTCACAGGCCGGGCCCACCACCCGGCTCCCGAGCCACGTGTCCAGGGCCTCCCCGGATCCGTCGGCGCATCCGATGGGGGACGGGGCGCCGATCGTTGCGGGCATCCTGCGTCGGGGCTCAGGACACCATGGGCGAGGGGACTGCCGGCGCGTGACTCTTCAGGTGATCAAGGACGATCTCCAGGGCTGGACCGTGCTGCACGTGCTCGGGGAGGTCGACTACGCGGTCGTGCCCGAGCTGCGCGAACACGTCAGACGCGCGGTCGCCGACGGCGACCACCGGATCGTCCTCGAACTCACCGAGGTGGAATTCCTCGACTCCACCGGCATCGGCACCCTGGTCGCCGCCCGTCGCCTGCTCCGCTCCACCGGGGGCACGCTGCGCCTGGTCATGCCCAGCAACAACGATCACCACGTCAACCGCGTCTTCACCGCCCTGGGCCTGCGCCGCCTCTTCGACGTGCACCCGGACCTGACCGAGGCCCTGTGCGAGGACACCCCGACGGACGAGGACCTCGGCGCCACCGGTTGACCGGTGGGCGAGCCCCGCCGGACCACCCGAGCGTGCGAATCTCAGCGTGGGGTGCGCTTGGTGACCTTGCCCTGGGCGTCCGCTTCGAGGGTGGCTTTGCCCTGCGGGTCGGTGACGGTGACGCGGATGGTCAGGGTGGCGGTCTTGGCGTCGGGCTCGAAGGTGATCCGCCACGAGGTGGGGTCGGGGATGCCGAGCTTGGTTCGCGCCTCGCGCACGAGGGCGGGGAGCCGCTCGTAGGGGATGGCGTTCAGGTCGATCACCGCGCCGGGTTGCGGCGGGGTGCCCAGCACGCCGCGCACGGCCATCAGGTTTGCGTCGATGCTGAGTTCGCTGGCATTGCTCGTGTGCATCCCGGTGATCAGCGAATCGGCGGCGCGCCGCATCTCGCCGGCTTCGAGCATCGACCCCGTCGACGTCCCGGAGACCGTCGAGGTCGACGTGGTGCGACTCTCGGTGGTCGTCGTCGAGGACGACGAGGTGGCCGACTCGGTGGGGCGGTCGTCCTCGGTGAACAGGTCCGCGCGAAAGAGCAGGACCACGACCGCGCCGCCGAGCAGCAGGCCCAGCGTGGCGAGCAGGCAGAACGCGCCCTCGCCGTCCTTCGGACCGGTCAGCAGCGCGGACTCGGGGGCCGAGTCCACCGATTCGTTCGCCGCCCGGCGGGCCCACTCCTCGGTCGGCTTGGTGACGATGGTGACGTCCCACGGTGCGTCCGGGCGGTACTCGACCACGACCACGCCGCGCGGCCGATAGTCGGGTATGTCCACCAGGTTGATGTGCTGGTTGAACTCGACCCGGTATGCCGATCGCTCGTCCGGCGCCACGGTCAGCACGAACTCGACGGGGATGTCCGCCGATTCGCCGCCGATGGCGCGGCGGCTCTCGATCACGGCCAGCGCGAGCCGCGCCGGGACGCGCGGATTGCGCGCGCGACGAAAGCGCCCCGCGACGCCCACGACGACGACGTTGAGCACGAAGAGCCCGACGCCGATCGCGACCACGGACCAGCGTTCGAGGACGGCCCCGACCACGCAGCAGGCCAGCGAGACGCCGATCACGCCCCCGGACAGAAATCCGCCCACCGCGGCCTTGAACCGCACTGCGGCGGGGTTCCTGCGGGTTTCGATGATCGCCATGGCGGCGATTGTGCCGGGCCCGGATGGACGGCGAAAGGCGGCCGGGCGAAATGCGGATCCCGCTTCCCCGGACGTGGGGAGATCCCCCGAATCGGCCGTACTCGGGTCAGTGCCGGACCGCCTGGCCGATCTCGGCCTTGCTCGGGTCGGTCAGCTTGCGGTTGCTCTTCGCGGTGCCCTTGGCCTGCTTGCCCGCCTCGACCTTGTCGATGTTCAGCACGACCGTGTCCAGCAACTTGCCGCCGGCGTCGCGGAACTCGACCGAGAGCGTGTAATCGGCGGTCTTGGTGGTCTTGTTGTCGACGGTGACCTCGGCGGTGGTGCGATCGCCGTCGGCCCGGATCGGACCGACCGTCGCGTCGGCCGTCGCGTCGAGACCACCCTTGATCTCGGCCAGTTTCGAGGCCGCCGCCGCGCTCGCCGAGGACAGCGCGTCCTTCGCCTTCGCGCCGGCCGAGGACAGCGCCGACCCGATCGCCGTGGGCACCGAGTCCGCGTTGCCGCCGTCGTTGTCGTCGCCGCACGCCGCCGAGGTCAGCATCAGCGCGGCGGCGATCGACAACGCGCCGACGGTACGGCCGTACTTGCTCGCCATGTTCGTTGCTCCTCGCGTGGGGCCGCCGGGCGCGGCGGCGCCCGTGTACCACCAGCACCGCTGTCCGCGCGCCCGGTCGGCTAAACGCCCTGCTCGCCCGTTGGGCCGTCGGTGGGACCCCTGCGCCGGACGAGCCGCGACCAGGGCGTCGGCACCGACGTGATCGCCGCCGTACCGGCCCTGATCGACCGTCAGGTGGCGGCCGGGCAGGGCAGGGACGCCTTCGCCCGGATCTTCGAGAGCATCCGCCGCCCGGTCGACGCCGCCTGAACCCACGACCGCGACCGAGCCCGGTGCCGCCCCCGACCGTGCGCCGGGATCGGGCTTCGTCGCGTCCGAGGCGGCCCACCCCTTGAATAGTTCACCAGGTTAAGTTACAACACGTAACGTAAATCCCGAGGAGCGCACCCGGCCCCGAGACTCGCCGTCGGATCGCCCTGCCCGCGTCGGCATCCGCGATCCGGCACAAGTAATAGGGAGAACAGCCCATGGCCGACCTGCTGGTACGCGGAGGCACCGTCGTGGACGGAACGGGGGCGGCCCCGATCCGGGCCGACGTCCGGGTCAGGGACGGAGTGATCGTCGAGGTCGGCCCCGACCTGGCCCCCGACGGCGGCACGGAGCGGGTCGTCGAGGCCGCCGGCGCCTTTGTCGCCCCCGGCTTCATCGAGGCGCACACCCACGTCGACGGCGCCATGTGGTGGAACCCGGACCTGGACCCGCTGCCCGCCTACGGCACCACCACGGTCGTCTTCGGCAACTGCGGCATGTCGGTGGCGCCGCTGCAGGAGAGCGCGCGCGGACCGGTGCTCGACCTGTTCTGCTTCCTGGAGGACCTCCCGCTCACCGCGTTCCAGGACAAGGTGCCGTGGACGTGGGAGCGCTGGCCCGAGTACAGCAGCGCGGTCAAGGGTCAGGCCGTCTCGGTCAACGTGGCCGGCTTCGTCGGACACCTGACCCTGCGCACCACGGTAATGGGCGCGGAGGCGTCCTGGTCGCGCGCGGCGACGGCCGAGGAGATCGCCGAGATGGCCACGCTGCTCGACGAGTCGTTGACTCATGGAGCAATTGGTTTGTCGACCAATGTGTTCGACAAGGATCGTTACCTCAAGCCGGTGCCGACCCGGCTGGCCGAGGACGCCGAGTTCGAGGCGCTCGCCGACGTGCTCGCCCGGCACCCCGGCGCGACGCTCCAGATGATCACCCGGTTCAACGAGCCGGAGAGCATCGACGCCGATGTGGAGCGATTCGCCCGAATCTGCAAGCCGCGCGGCATCCGCGCCCAGTGGACCGCGATCCCGTCCACCGTGCGGGAGGACTACCTGCGCGAACAGACGATCGCCCTGCATCGGCGGCTGCGCGCGGACGGCGTCGACTTTTGGCCCAATGTCCCGCATAAGCCGCTGGAGCCGTTCTTCAACTTCGAGCGCGCCCTCACCTTCCAGCGGGTCGCCGCGTGGAACCACTGGATCAACGGTCCGGCCGAGACCAAGCTCGCCACGCTCGCCGATCCGCAGTGGCGGGCGCAGGCCCGCGAGGACTGGGACAACCGGGTCTCGTCGTCGACATCTCGACTGGATCGCCCCGAGTCGCTGATCTTCGCGATCTCCGAGACCGGTCACGGCCCACTGGACATCTCGCTCAAGGAATACGCGGACCGGGAGGGTCTGCACATCTCCGACGCGTTGGCCACCTGGATCGGCAACAACGGCATCCTGTCCTGCCTGCGCGGCATCCCGGACGAGTTCGACGAGCCGGTCGTGGCCGGTCTGTTCAACGAGCCGCACACACTGACCAACATCAACGACTCCGGCGCGCACCTGCAGTTGTTCTGCGGCTCGGGCGAGAACGTCTACCTGCTCACCCGCTACGTGCGCGACACCGGCCTGATGACGGTCGAGGAGGCCGTGCACAACCTGACCGGCAAACTGGCCGGCTTCTTCGGCCTCAACGACCGCGGTGTGATCGCCCCGGGCCGGGCGGGCGACCTGGTGGTGTTCGCGCTCGACGAGATCGAGGTGCGGCCCGAGGAGAAGCGGTACGACAACCCGGACGGCTCGTGGCGCTTCACCCGCGGCCCGGCCGGCGTCCGGGCCACCATCGTGCGCGGCGTGCCCACGGTGCTGGACACCGAGCCCACCGGGGAGCGGCCGGGCACCATGGTGGGTCTGGTTTCGTCGCAGGACTGACGGAACGTCACATAAGCGCGTTTACCCTTGGGGTACGGCGGTGGGTCGACCGACCTACCGCCGTGTCACGTTTTTGTGACGATCCACCATAGGCACCGCCAAGGGATGCGAGTCGAAGGGACGCTACGGCCAACGTGATCGATGCCACGGACCGCGTACGGGGAGCGGAACGTGCGGCCTCTTCACAGCAGGCATGCGCGGAGGGCAACCTGGTGGACACGGGCAACCGGTTCCACGGCCGAAATAGACTCGAACAGCGTCCGAATTGCGCCGGTTCGAGGGAGACCGGCCCGCCGTGAGCGATCACCGCCGGAAGCGCGATGGCCCTCCGTCTAGGTAGCATCCGCCGAGTGCCGCCCGTTACCGACGGGCACGCCCCCCGACAAAGGTTCTCGATGAGTGACGATTCCCCCTCGCCGGCATCGGCGGGGTTCGCGCCGAGGCAACAGCCACGCCTGGCCAAGGGAGCTTCTCCCTGGCTCGTGCCGACGGCTGTGACCGGCGCGTTGACCGGCTTGGCCGCACTGCGCAACCGGCGCTGGGCCTTCGCGGCCGTGCCGACGCTGGCGCTGACCGGTGGCATGTTGTGGTTCTTCCGTGACCCGGAGCGCACCATCCCCGCCGACGGCGTGATCGCCTCGGCCGATGGCGTGGTCCAAAGCATCGACGCCTGGCCCGACGGCCGCACCCGCATCGCGACCTTCATGAGCCCGTTGAACGTGCACGTGAACCGTGCGCCGCTCGACGGCGTCGTGAAGTCCGTGGAGCACAAAGCCGGCGGGTTCGTCCCGGCATTCAACAAGGAGAGCGAGCACAACGAGCGGGTTGTGTGGATCTTCGACACCGCGATCGGCGACGTGGAGCTGATCCAGATCGCCGGCACCGTGGCGCGGCGCATCGTGCCGTACCTGGAGCCGGGTACCGAGGTGGCCTGCGGTGACCGGATCGGCCTGATCCGGTTCGGTTCGCGCGTGGACGTGTACCTGCCGCCGGGCGTGGAGCCCGCGGTGACCGTGGGACAGCGGACGACGGCGGGAGAGACACGTCTTGACCGGGACTGATTACGACGATACGGCCGACCTGGACGCTTCCGAGCTGAACCTTCTGGGCACCCCCGTCGAGGACGATCCGCAGGCGGCCCTGTCCGCGCGGATCTCGGTGGCGGACGTGCTCACGCTGGGCAACGCGGCCAGCGGGTTCATGGCGATCTACTTCCTCGCCTGTTCGGTGATGGCCGCGCGCGGTGGCGACGTGGGCGTCTCGGCCGAGCGCGGCATGGCCGCGGCCGTGGTGCTGATGCTGATCGGCGCGATGTGCGACCTGTGTGACGGCATGGTGGCGCGCAAGCTGCGGATGTCCTCGCTGGGCGCGCAACTGGACAACCTCGCGGACGTGATCACCTTCGGCGTCGCACCGGCGTTCTTCGTGGTCACGTGGGCGGCGGTGCCGATGAACACCGGGCAGGCGCCCGCCGCCGTCCTGGTGGCGCTGTCGGTGCTGATCGGCGGCGTGTTGCGGCTGGCCAGATTCGCGACCACGCCCGGACGCCCGGGGGTGTTCCAGGGCATGCCCATTCCGATGGCCGCGATGACGGTGGTCTCGATCGTGCTGCTGGACCTGCCGTTCACTCCGGCGGCGGTGCTGATCGTGGCCGTCTCCGGACTGATGGTGAGCCGGATCGAATACCCGAAGCCGCAGGGCAACATGGCGATCCTGGTGATGGCCGGCATCGGCCTGAGCATGAGCTGCCTGATCGCCTGGGCGGCCGACGCGCCGGGCAGCGAGTGGATGCTCAACATGGGCGCCACCACCCAGGTCACCCTGGCGCTGCTGGTGCCCGCGATGGCGATGGCCCGCAAGGGCGTCGAGCGCATCGGCCTGCGGATGATCCGCTAGCCCGGGCGCACCCCGCGTACCGAAACGCCGTCACCCACCGGGTGGCGGCGTTTCGCGTGCTCCGGCCGGCGCGGGCCGGCTACCGGAGCCGGTGCGCCAGTCCGGTGAAGCGTTTGCCCGCCGAGACGGTGCGCACCGCCTGGCCCAGCGCGCGCCGCGAACCGACCAGCACCACCAGGCGCTTGGCGCGGGTGATCGCCGTGTAGAGCAGATTGCGCTGGAGCATCATCCAGGCACCGGTGGTGACCGGGACCACCACGGCCGGATACTCGCTGCCCTGCGAGCGGTGGATGGTGACCGCGTACGCATGCGAGAGCTCGTCGAGTTCGGCGAAGTCGTAGTCGACCTCCTCGTCCTCCTCGGTGCGCACGACCAGCTTCTGTTCTTCGGGAGAGAGCGCGATCACCACGCCGCCGGTGCCGTTGAAGACGCCGTTCGCGCCCTTGTCGTAGTTGTTGCGGATCTGGGTGACCTTGTCGCCGACCCGGAAGGTGCGCCCGCCGAAGCGCTTCTCCGGCAGTCCCTCGCGGCCGGGTGTGAGCGCCTGCTGAAGCAGCAGGTTGAGCGCGCCGGCGCCGGCTGGGCCGCGGTGCATCGGGGCCAGCACCTGGATATCGCGGCGCGGGTCCAGGCCGAATTTGCGCGGGATGCGGCGGGCGACCACGTCGACGGTGAGGGTGGCCGCGTCCTCGGTCTCCTCCGCGGGAAAGAGGAAGAAGTCGTTCAGGCCGTCGGTGATCGGCGGGCGGCCCGCGTTGATCCGGTGCGCGTTGGTGACCACGCCGGACTGTTGCGCCTGGCGGAAGATCTGGGTCAGCCGCACCCTGGGCACCCGCTCGGCCGCGAGCAGGTCGCGCAACACCTCGCCGGCGCCCACGCTGGGCAACTGGTCCACGTCGCCGACGAAGAGCACATGGGCACCCGCGGGTATCGCCTTGATCAGCTTGTTGGCCAACAACAGGTCGAGCATCGACGCCTCGTCGACGACGACCAGATCCGCGTCCAGCGGCTTGTCCTGGTCGTAGGCCGCGGTGCCGCCGGGCTGGAGCTGGAGCAGGCGGTGCACGGTGGCCGCCTCGCAGCCGGTCAGCTCGGCGAGCCGCTTGGCCGCGCGGCCGGTGGGCGCGGCCAGGATCACCTTGGCCTCGCGCGCGCGGGCGAGTTCCACCACGGAGCGCACCGTGAAGCTCTTGCCGCAGCCGGGGCCGCCGGTGAGCACCGCGACCTTGGCGGTCAGCGCCAGTCGTACGGCCTGCTCCTGCTCGGGGGCCAGCGCGGTGCCGGTGCGGGCGCGCAGCCAGCCCAGGGCCCGGGTCCAGTCCAGTTCGGCGAACGCGGCCAGTCGGTCCTCCCGGGCGCCCAGCAGGGCACGCACCCGGCCGGCGAGGGAGAGTTCGGCGCGATGGAAGGGCACCAGGTAGACGGCCTGGACCGGATCGCCCTGGGTGCCCGAGACGGTGACCGGGCCGGGCAGTTCCTCGCACACCACCCCCTCCTCGGCGACCAGTTCGTTCAGGCAGGTCACCACGAGTTCGGAGGACACCTCCAGGATCTCGACCGCCTCGGCCACCAGGACCTCGGCGGGCAGGTAGCAGTGTCCGCTGTCGCTGCCCTCGGACAGCGTGTACTGGAGTCCGGCCTTGATCCGCTGCGGCGCGTCGTGCGGTATCCCCACGGCCTTGGCGATCGCGTCGGCGGTCTTGAAGCCGATCCCCCACACGTCGGCGGCCAACCGATACGGCTCGGTGCGCACCACGGTGATCGACGCGTCGCCGTATTCCTTGAAGATGCGCACCGCCGGCGACGTGGAGATGCCGATGCCCTGGAGGAAGACCATCACCTCCTTGATCGCCTTCTGTTCCTCCCACGCGGCGGCGATCAGCTTGGTGCGCTTGGGGCCCAGGCCCGGGACCTGGATGAGTCGGGTGGCGTCCTCGTCGATCACGTCCAGCGAGCGCACACCGAAGTGCTCGACGATCCGGTCGGCGGTCTTGGGGCCGATGCCCTTGATCAGCCCCGAGCCCAGGTAGCGCCGGATGCCCTGCACGGTGGCCGGCAGCACGGTGCTGAACGACTCCACCTGGAACTGTTTGCCGAACTGCGGGTGGCTGCCCCAGCGACCGTGCATCCGGATCGACTCGCCGGGTTGGGCGCCCAGCAGCGCGCCGACCACGGTGAGCAGTTCGGTGCCGTGTCGGCCGGTGTCCACTCGGGCGACGGTCCAGCCGTTCTCGTCGTTCTGGTAGGTGATGCGCTCCAGGACGGCTTCCAGAACGGCGCCTCCCCCGGCCCCGGTTTCGGCGCCGGGCGGCATTCCCGGCAGCGTGCCTGTCATGCCGCCCGACCCTAGCCAACCGCAGTGACAGCGGAACTAGAACATGTTCTCTTTTTGCTCGTCGACACCATTGACTGTGTCACATAACGGCGGTACGTTCCGGGGACTCCATGCTCCGAGCCGCAGGTTCACCGCAGCTCAAAAACCGTGAGGACACACGCATGCCCGTCATCAACGAGCAGGTCGAGATCGCTGCCGCCCCCGAGGCCGTGTGGGCCAAGCTGACCGACTACAGCGTCTTCGGCGAGTGGATGGTCCCGCACGTCGAGTTCCCGGGCGGCGCGCCGGAGAAGCTCGAGGCCGGCGTGACCTACGACGAGAAGATGAAGCTGATGGGCTTCCCGGCGGACATCAAGTGGACCATCAAGGACGTCGAGGCGGGCAAGTCGCTCTCGCTCGACGGCAAGGGCCCGATGGGCGTCATCATGACCGAGGTCTTCATCGTCGAGGCCGCCGGCGACGGTTCGGTGTTGCGGATCGAGTCCGAGGTCAAGGGCGGCGCGGTGCAGATGATGGCCGGCAAGGTCACCAAGGCCACCCAGGAAGCGCTGATCGAGTCGCTGGCCAAGTTCGCCGCACTCGTCAAGTAACCGCCTCGGCACCCACATACCCGTCGCCGCCCACCCGGCGACACCCCACACGACGACCATCCACCCGGTGTTCTTGCCCGGGCGGGTGGTCGTCGTGCGTACCGGGTCCGCCCACGCGTCTCGCGTTCGCCTGGAACAATGGCGATCCATCGTCGAGCGCCGCGACCCCCCGGAGGGACCTGACGTGCCGTCAACTTCCGCCCACTTCCCGTGGACCCTGCACCGGACCAGGCTCGACAACGGTCTGCGGGTGGTGGTCTGCCCCGATGCCACGGTGCCGCTCGCCGCGGTCAACCTCTGGTACGACGTGGGGTCACGGCACGAGGTGGAGGGCAAGCACGGCTTCGCCCACCTCTTCGAGCACCTCATGTTCGAGGGTTCGGCGCACGTGGAGAAGGGCGGCCACTTCGCCGCGATCGAGGGCTGCGGCGGCGACGGCATCAACGCCTCGACCAGTCCGGACCGCACCAACTACTACCAGACGGTGCCTTCGGGCCAGTTGGAACTGGCGCTGTGGCTGGAGGCCGACCGGATGGGCTCGCTCGGGTTGACCCAGGAGACCCTGGACAACCAGCGCGAGGTGGTCAAGAACGAGCGCCGGCAGCGCTACGACAACGTGCCCTACGGGACCTGGAGCGAGGAGATGATGGTCCTCGCCTACCCCGAGGGCCACCCCTACGCGACCTCCACGATCGGCTCGATGGCCGAGTTGGACGGCGCCGAACTCGCCGACTTCACCGCGTTCCACGAGACCTGGTACGCGCCGGACAACGCGGTGCTCACCGTGGTCGGCGACGTGCGGCCGGAGCAGGTGGTGGCGTTGGCCGAGAAGTACTTCGGCGGCATCGCCCCGCGCGGCTCCTTCACCCAGCCCACCCCCGCGCCGCTGCCGCCGCGCTTCGGGGCCGGCCGGCATCTGACGGTCCATCGGGACGTGCCCGCGCCGCGCCTGTTCCTGTGCCACCGCGCGCCGCGCTTCGGCACCCCGGACGCCGCCGCCGCGAGTGTGTTGGCGACCGCCGTCGGGCGCGGTCGGGGCAGCCGGTTGTACCGGGAGTTGGTCACCGCGCGCAATCTGGCCCAGGCGTCCGGCGCGTTCCTGTCCGCGTGGAACCACCTGCACTTCGAGTCGGTGCTGATGGGCTCGTGCGCGCCCAGCGAGGGCGTCGAGGCGCGGGAGGTGCTCGACGCCTATGTCGCGGTCTGCGACGAGGTCGCGCGCGAGGGGGTGACCGAGGCCGAACTCGACCGGGTCCGGGCGGTGTTGTCCGGCGAATGGCTGCGCGAGGTGGCCACCGCCGCCGGCCGGGCCGACGCGATCGGCCGGTTCACCACCCGCTTCGGCGACGCGGAGTCGATCCGCGACCACCTCGACGAGTTGCTCGCGGTCACCGTCGAGGACGTGCACCGGGTCGCCCGCGACCTGCTGCACCAGGACAACCGGATCGTGCTGGAGTTCCGCCCGCAAGCCGCCGAGGCCGACGCCGAGATCGACACCACCGAGCCGGAGGCCGCCGCATGAGCGAGCACATCGCCACCCGCCACACCCTGGTCGCCGAGCGACCCACCGGCGCGGCCCCGCGCCCGTACCGCTTCCCCGAGGTCCGCCGGGTCACGGTGGGCGGCGGCGAGGTGGTCGGCGCGCACGTGCCCGGACGCAGCCTGGCCTGGGTCAAGTTGGTGATGGAAAGCGGCGCGTTGCACGAGCCGGTGGGCCTGGACGGCCTGGCCCGGATCACCTGCTCGCTGCTCGACGAGGGCAGCCTGGACCGCGACGCGGACGCCTTCGGACTCGCCATCGAGGCACTGGGCGCGAACTGGCGGCTGGCCTGCGGCTGGGAGACCCAGGAGGTCGGCCTGGACCTGCCCGCCGATCGACTCGACGCGGGCCTGGCCCTGGTCGCCGAGGCGGTCCGGCGACCGGCCTTCGCCGACGGTGACGTCGAGCGTTTCCTCGCCGACCACGTGCGCTCGCTGAAGACCTCCTGGGCCCAGCCCGGCACCCGCGCCGGACTCGCCTTCCGGCGCGCCCTGTTCGGCCCGGACAACCGACTCGGCGGGCTGCTCGGCGGCACCCCCGACACCGCGCTCGCGCTGGACGCCGACGCGATCCGCGGCTTCCACGCCGACCGGATGACCGCGCCGGGCACCCTCGCGGTGGTCGGCGACCTGGACACGATCGACCTGGCCGCGCTGGGCCGTACCGTCTTCGCGGGCGCGACGGGCACCGCGACGCGGGCGAACCTCGCCGAGTTCGCCGGCGCCCCCTCGACCGGGCGCGTGATCGTGGTGGACCGTCCGGGCGCCGTGCAGTCGGTGTTGCGGATCGGGCACACCGCGCCGCCGCGCTCGACCCCGGACCTGATCCCGATCGAGTTGTTCGCCGACGTGCTGGGCGGCGCCTTCGGCTCGCGGCTCAACCACCTGCTGCGCGAGGTCAGGGGCTACACCTACGGCGCACACGCGAGCTTCGGCCACGGCCGCCGCTCCGGCTCGTTCACGGTCTCCGCGTCCGTGCACACCGAGGTGACCGCCGCCGCGGTCGTGGACACGATCGGCGAGATCCGCCGGATGCACGCCGACGGCGTCACGCCCGAGGAACTCGCGGCCACCCGCGCCCACTCGCTCGGCAGCATGCCGATCAACCTGCAAACGCCCGGCGGCATCGGCGGCCGACTGGTCGAGGCGATCGTGCACGGTCTCCCCGACGACCACGTCACCGCCGAATACGCGGAAATCCTGGCCACCGACCCGGACGCGGTCGACCGCGCCGCGCACACGCACCTGCGCCCCGACGAACTCGCCGTGGTCGTCGAGGGCGACGCCGACCGCATCGTCCCCGACCTACGGGCGGCGAACTTCGAGGTGCTGCTCTCCGACGTGTGACCCGGTCGCCCGCTCGACGACTTCACCCGCCGGCCAGGTAGACCTGCCGGTATCCGCTCCACACCGCCGGGCCCAAGTCCGCCGGTACGTGCGGGGGGAGCGGCCACATCGGGCCGCTCACCTCGCACAGGACCACATGCAGACCCTCGCCCGCGTCGAACCAGCGCAGCCCCACCGCCCCGGGCGCGCGCAGCAGTTCGGCGACGGCCTCCTCGTGCAGCCAACGCCCCATCGCCGCGCCCGAACCGTGCGCGGTCAGGTGCAGCAGCTTGTCGCCGGCCGGGAAGAGCCGGCTCGCCGATACGTTGGGCCAGCGGCGGATCTCCCGGCAGTCCAGCCGCAACGAGGTGACCGCGCCGCTCAGTTCGGGAGGCAGCGGGGTGCCGGCGGTGTCGTGCAGGTCGCCGCCGGCGGCGGCCTGGACCCCGAGGTGCTCGAGGTCGTAGACGGTCAGGTAGCGCGCCGCCGGCGGCCCGGCCTCGATCTCACCGTTGCCGAACGCACCGCACAACACGAAGCGGCGGGCCCGCCGGAATCCGGGCAGCCGCAGCAGATCGTCGTGGTGCCGGTCGCACCACGGCGAAAACGTGCCGTCGAGCGCCTCGGGCAGGTCCGATCGCAGGTGCAACAGACCCGCACCCGTGGGGAATCCGTCCAGGTCCAGACGCGGTATCGCGGGCTGATCGGACATGGTTTGCGCCTCCCCCGGAGCCCTCGCGCCCGGTTGTCCCTGGCGCAGGCGGGAACTGACGGAGGGTCATAGCTTTGTTACCCACCGGTCGCCGAAAGCATGTCCTCTTTGCCGAACATCCGGGCCGCCTCACGCGCGCTCGGCGTGCCCGCGTCCGGGTCGGCACCGGCACCCACGAGCGCCGCGACCACCGCGCGCTCGTTCTTGAACACCGCGCCCGCGAGCGGGGTCTGACCGCGGTCGTTGGCCCGGTCCGGGTCCGCGCCGCGGGCGAGCAACGCACCGACCGCGTCGGCGTGTCCGTGGTAGGCGGCGAGCATCAGCAACGTGTCGCCCCGGTCGTTGGCCAGGTTCACCGGCAGACCGGCGTCCACGTAGCGGCCGAGCGTCTCGGCGTCGCCGGTGCGCGCGGCCTCGAACAGCCGCCCGGCCAGCTCCGCGATCGCCTGCTCGTCCGGTGCGGACCCCTGTTCCGGCTGCTGCCCCGGCTGCTGCTCGCTCATGATCGACCTCCGAGAACGCGACGACGTACGGATCCGGCGGTCGAGCCGACCCCGACCCGACCGGATCCGAACCTATCGGGTGGCGCGCCGGGGCCGCGGCGCCGCCGGCCGCGGCGCGCGTGTGAGAATCGGTGCGATCGTGGCCCCGGATCCCAAGGAGACGGCTCGTGCGCCATCCGCACCACCTCGACCTCGACGCCTACTTCGCCCGCACCGGCTGGTCGGGCGAGCGGGCACCCACCTGGGCCACGCTGCGTTCGCTGCATCTGGCGCACGTGGTCGGCATCCCGTTCGAGAATGTCGAAGTCCTCCTGGGCGGAGTGCCCTCGCTGGAGCCGGCCGACCTGGAGGACAAGCTGGTCCGCCAGGGCCGGGGCGGCTACTGCTTCGAACACAACCTGCTCTTCGCCGACGTGCTGGAGGCACTGGGCTTCGGGGTCACCCGGCTGGCCGCGCGGGTGCGGATGGGCTCGGACGCGATCCGCCCGATGACGCACATGCTGCTCGCGGTCGAGGTGCCCGGCGAGGCGCACCCCTACATCGCCGACGTCGGCTTCGGCAGCGGCGGACTGCTGGAGCCGCTGCCGCTGCTGCCGGGCGTGGCCAGCCCGCAGGGGGCCTGGCGCTTCCGCCTGGTGCGCGAGGACGACCTGTGGCTGTTGCAGACCGTCTACGGCGAGGACGGCTGGTTCACCGTGTACGCGTTCACCCTGGAGCGCCGCGAGACGGTCGACTTCGAGGTGGCCAACTGGTACGTGGCGACGAATCCGCGCTCGCCGTTCCGCAATACGCTGCGCGTGCAGTGCAGCGGTCCGCATCGGCGGGCGTACATCGACGACCGGCGGTTGACCGTGGTGCACAGCAACGGGTCCCGGGAGGAACGCGAGTTGGCGGACGACCACGAGGTGCTTCGGCTCCTGGTCCGCGACTTCGGGTTGCTGCTGCCCTGGGACACCGCCTTCCCCGAGCCGTCCCAGTCATCCGGGCGCCGCGAAACCTCCCGGCCCCCCGAATCCGCCACGCGACCCGAGGAGAGCTGAGCCATGTCCTTCGACAAGCAGGTGCAGGTCACCGCCGAGCTGTACGACTACGTGCTGGACCACTCGCTCGCACCGGACGCGGTCCAGCGCGAGGTGATCGAACGCACCCGGCGAATGGGCCGGTTCGCCGGATTGCAGGTGCCGGCCGAGCAGGGCGCGCTGTTGACCCTGCTGTCGGGCGTGATCCGGCCCAAGGTCGCGGTCGAGGTCGGCACTTTCACCGGCTATTCGGCGCTGTGCATCGCCAAGGGCCTGGCCGAGGGCGGCCGGCTGCTGTGTTGCGACGTGTCCGAGGAGTGGACCGCGATCGCCCGCGAGGCGTGGCGCGAGGCGGGTGTGGCGGACCGGATCGACCTGCGGATCGCCCCGGCGCTGGAGACGCTGGACGCGCTGCCCTCGCACCCGCACATCGACCTGGTGTTCCTGGACGCGAACAAGGACGGCTACATCTCCTACTGGGAGGCGCTGATCCCCCGGATGCGTCCGAACGGTCTGCTGATCGTCGACAACGTGCTCTACGGCGGTCTGGTCCTCAAGCCGAACGGCGACCCGACGCCGGAGGCGGTGGCCGCGTTCAACGCCCACGTCAAGGCGGACCCGAGGGTCGAGCCGGTGATGCTTCCGGTCGCGGACGGCATCACCCTGGCCCGGGTGAAGGAGCTGGACGAACTGTGATCCGCCGGGCCGGACGAGTCGTGGTGACCCGTCCGGCCCGGCCGCTCGACCTGCCCTGCCCACTCAGCCGCGGTCGGCCAGGATCCGGCGCAGGCGTTTGGCCTCGGTGACCGCCCGGGAGGCGCCCTTCCGGTCGGCCAGCTCGTCCAGCCCCCGGATCGCCCCGGCCGGCCCGCCGCCGGCCGCGGCGGTCTCCGCGGCCACCGAAAGGGCGTCCGCGAGGCCGGTGCTCTTCGTCCCCGCGAGCAGATCGGGCAGGAAGCCGCTCAGCACGCCCCACACCGCCGCTCCCGCGCCCGCCCGGGCCGCGTCCCGCAACGAGGCGACCACCCGGGTGGTCTTCAGGCCCCGGGTCCGCACCGCCTCGCCGATGTCGCGGCCCAGCGCCGCGGTGTCCCACGCGTCGCCCCGGGCCGCCAGGGTCACCAGGGCGTCCACCGCGGCGGCGCGGTCCTCGGCCGCCCGGGCGCCGAGCGCGTAGGCCAGCGCGAGCGACATGCCCGGACCGAGCGGGCCGTGCGACTCGGCCAGGGCGGGCAGGATCTCCGCGCCTCGAGAACTCCCGTCGATCCCGCGCTGGGTACGGATCGCCAGGTGCGCGGCGATCGTGTCCCGATCCCGGGGCAGCAGCAGCGGCCAGCAGTGCATGTCCGGCTCGGTGTTCTCGGACCAACCGGCCCCGCGCGCGGCGGCCCCCGCGTCGGCCAGGTCGTACAGGACCGACGCGCTCTTGGGCAGCAGTTCGCGGTCGCCGGGGACGACCGTGGCCAGCGGGCCGTCGGAGTGCGCCCAGGTCCGGTCCCGGTAGGAGAACTCGCGGTGGATCCGGTCGAAGCGCCGGCGCCCGACGACTCCGGCCGGCGGCCCGCCCGCGGCCAGCACCGCGGCCACCCGCCGCCCGGCGGGCGAGGTGAGCCGGCCGGCCCGGGCGATCAGGTCGGGGTCGATGTCGGCGGGCAGCCGCAGCAGCGCCTGGTCGACGTCGCGACGCCACGGGGTGTGCTCGGACGCCTCCCACTGTTCCAGGCCCGCCACGAGGGCCCGGGGGTCCACGAAGCCGGTCGCGTCGGCGATCTCGGCCAGGTGCGGGCCGCTGTACGGCACCCGCAGCCGGGTGCCCACCTCGTACAGGCGCGCGAGCAGGAAGCGCTGCGCGGGTTCGAGTCGGTCCACGTCGACCTTGGATCCGGGGATCAGGTCGTGGTCGGAAGCCTCGGTGCCCTTGCCGAACAGGCTGCGGAACCAGCCCGTTCGGGAGCCGCCGTAGCCGGTGGCGGCGGCCACCAGCGCGCCGACCGCGCCCTGCACCTGATGGATGAACCAGTGCTGCTCGATGATGTGTGCGTGCCGTTCGGTGAGCGGCAGCAGCGCGGTGTGCAACGCCTCGCGGTCGCGGGCATGTTCGCGCAACATCGCGGAGACGATCCGCTCCACCGCGAGCGGATCGGTGGCCCGGCCGCGCGGGTTCACCCACGGGTTGGCGGTGCCGGCGAACAACACCGCGAGTTCCTCGACGAGTTCGTCGAGCGAGCCGATCGGCGGCGGCAGTTCGCGCACCGGCGGCGGCGCGAGCAGCGGCAGCGGATCCGGCTCGGCGACCACGCTCTCGCCGATCAGCGCCGCCGCGTCCGGGCGCAGTGCCTCGCCCAGCAGCGGCAGTTGTGCGCGCACCTCGTCGTACACGAGGGCGGCCTGATCCGCGGGCAGCTTGCCGACGTGCTTGGCGATCAGGATCAGCGCGCGCTCCTGGAGGTCGACGGCGGTCGAGCCGAACGCGGTGCAGGCACCGGCCAGCAGGGTGCCCGCGTGCTCGGGGTGACGCTTGATCGCCTGGCCGAGCCAGACGAGTTGGCCGCGGACCAGCTTCTTCTCGCTCCGGAACAACACCGCCCGGCTCGCCTCGGCGAGTCGTTCCGCGTCGAGTCGGCCCGCCGCGTCCAGTCGACGCAGCACCTCCTGGGCGGTCCCGGCCACCGGCGAGGGTGCGTCCGGGAGCAGGCGCAGGTAGGAGTCGACGCGGGCGGCGAGTTCGTCGTCGGTGGGCGCCATCGCGTCGTGCAAACGTATGAACGCCCTTGATGCGCCCAATCGTTCGCCGCGCAACAGGCGGGAGAGGCAGCCGTCCAGGACGGTGTCCCGCTCGATCACCTTCGCGTCGGCGAGTTCGGCCAGTGCCGCGCCCCAGCGCGACTGTCCGGCCTGCTGCCAGGAATCCTGGCTCTCCAGGCGTGCGCCGACCCCGTCGGCCTCGAACAGGGCGGGCAGCAGATCGGCGAAGTAGGGGTCCTCGCGCAACCGCTCGGCGAGCGTGTGCCCCTCCCCGATGCTCCCGCGCCCCACCTTGTCCAACCAGCGCACCACGAAGCCGGCCGTGGTCGGCGTGGGCAGGCCGCCGCCGCGCACCAGCGCGTCCACCACGTCCCAGTGGTTGCCCCAGGGTTCGACCGGCATCTTCGCAGCGAGCCGGTTCGCGATCTCCGGCAGCCAGGCCGGGTTGCGCTGGGCGAGCAGCGTGTAAACAGCGCGTTCGTCCCCGACGCCTCGGCCGGGCCAGGTCATGTCCTCGCGGGAGAGCCACTGGGCGATCCCGGCCGGCCCGCCCAGGCACGCGATGCCGGCGTAGCGCAACGAGCGCAGGCCGCGCGGGGTGTCCCGGAGCGCGCGGATCGCCTCCTTGTACTCCGGCAGCAGCTTGCGGCGTTCGGCCTCGGTGCGGCCGGCGAACAGGGCGATGATCGCCGTCGGGTCCTCGGTCCGTTCGTCCTGGTCGGGCAGGGCCGCCTGCACCTGCGCCCAGGTGAGCGGCGCCCGGGTCCCGGCGGGGGTCGTGCTCCCGGTGTTCGGTTCGGTCCCGGTCATCGGTTCGCCTCCTGCGCTGCGGGGGCCGTCGTGGTCGGGTCGCCGGCGGCCCGGCCGCGCACGATCTGCGTGGCGAGCAGATGCTTGCAGGGCCCGCGCCCGCCCCGGTACTCGGCCCACCACTGGCACGTGCAGCTCCCCGCTCCGGCGAGCCGCAGGCCGTAGGTGTTCTCGCCGCTGCGCACGGTGGCGCTCTCGCCGGTCCCGGTCAGCGTCACCGCTCCTGCGGCCACCAGGGCGTGCGCGTCCCGCAGGCGCGGGTTCATCCGCTCCACGCTGCCGGTGTCGTAGGGGAGTTCGCGGTGGTAGTAGGCCGCCTCGGCGACGTCGTAACCGATCCGACCGCCGGTGCCCAGCCGGACCAGCGCGGCCCGCACCCGGTCCGCGGCGAGTCCCGAGCGGGCGGCCAACTCGCCCACCTCGACCCGGGGTTCCCAGGCCAGCAGGGCCGAGATCAGGTCGGCGTCCGCGGCGCCGGAGTCGGCGGCCAGGCCGGTGAGCACCGCACCCTCGCCGGAGAAGCCCCGAGCCGGGTCCGGGGACAGGGTCAGGGTCAGTCGCATGCCCGGCAGTTCGATCTCCCACGCGGAGGACACCGCGCTGCTGCGCGCGTGCACGGCGGGCCCGTAGACGCGCAACGCCAGCGCGTGTCGCAACAACCGGGTCAGCGCCTGGAGTCGGTCCGGCCCCGGCAGGCACACCGCGCCCGGCAGCGGACGGGCGGTCAGCCGCAGCGAACGCCCGGCCGGAACCGCCCACAGCGGCTGCCGGGCGCCCCGGGGCAGCGCGCGCACGAACCGCACCGCCTCGCCCGCCGCGAGTTCGGCGCGCAGGTCGAACCCGGCCGAGATCACCTGGACTTCGGCGAATCCGCGCAGCCAGCGCTCGGGCAGCGGGACCTTCTTCTCCACGACCGGCCCGTCGAAGGTGGTGACGGTCACATCGTCGGGTCCGACCGCCAGGTGCAGTGGATCGGCGCCGCCGACCTTGGCCAACGCCTCGCGCAGCGGCGCGTTGACGTCCACGTTGGTGGTGCCGGTGCCGAACATCTCGCCGTCGATGCCGGCCGGCAGCACGTCCAGCCGGGCGTGCACGCCGCAACACGCGGAGAACGACTCGAAGCGCAGCCGGTCGCCGTTGCCGGTCACCACCGGATCGAGCAGACCCGGCCGCATCGGTTGGTAGTAGCGCGCCGCCGCGACGTCGGCGACCGCGAGCAGTCCGCCCGCCGCCGCCTCGGGCGCGGTCAGGAAGCCGTCGAAGAAGCGCGGGAAGGGGGTCAGGCCGTGCGAACCGAGGCCGCCGCAGGTTTGCAGCCCGAGCGAGCGTTCGCCGTCGACGGCGGCGAGCGTGGAGGACCGCAGATAGGTGAAGGAGTGCACCGGGGAGGACATGCGGAAAACGGTAGACACCCCGTCCGACAGCGGTAGTCGGCCCCGCCGGCCCCGGTTCGGCCGGTCCGCCGACCCTAACGGGTGGGCCTGCGCGGTTCTTTCGTGGCCGATTCGGGAACCTCGGCGCGCGGGCGGGCGACCCGGCGCGGGGCCGCCGCGGCGCACTCGTCCGGCAGTGGATACGACACGAGTCACGGATTGCGCGCGCAGCGTACCGATCGACTCGTTCGTTCGTCGGAAACATCCGGATTACCCGATAGTAGAGGGGGATTCGCGGTGCCGCGGCATCGATTAGGTGGTATCACCTGTGCGAGCATGGGCGGCTGGGGCCCGGGGTCCGAACATGAGCCGCGGAACTGCGGCACATGGACGACTCGGGTGGGTGGTGGCACATCGTCAAGAGAGTGCTGTTGTAACCATGATCCGAGGACGCGTGGCAACGCGCCGGCATACTATGCGCTGGTCCATTCAGCCGGAGGTAGCAGATGCCCGCAACGCAGCCGGGGAGCGGCTCGACGGTTCGCCGTATTCTCCTCGGTTCCCAGCTTCGCCGCCTGCGCGAAGCGAAGGGGATTACGCGGGAGGAGGCCGGTTACGAGATCCGTGCCTCCGAATCCAAGATCAGCCGAATGGAACTGGGGCGCGTCAGCTTCAAGGAGCGCGACGTGGCTGACCTCCTCACGATGTACGGAGTGGGCGACGAGACCGAGCGCGCGGCGCTGCTCGGCCTCGCGGCGGAGGCCAACGCCCAGGGCTGGTGGCACAACTACAACGACATCCTGCCGAGTTGGTTCCAGGTCTACGTGGGCCTGGAGGAGGCCGCGTCGGTGATCCGCACCTACGAGGTGCAGTTCGTGCCCGGCCTGCTCCAGACCCCGGACTACGCACGGGCCGTGGTAATCGCCGGTCAGCCCTCCGCGTCGGCGGCCGAGGTGGACCGCCGGGTGGGGCTGCGGATGCAGCGGCAGTCGATCCTTTACCGCGACAAGCCGCCCAGGTTGTGGGTCGTGCTGGACGAGGCGGCCCTGCGGCGCCCGATCGGCGGTCGGGACGTGATGCGCGATCAGGTCCGGCACCTGATCGAAATGGCCGCCCTGCCCAATGTCACGATCCAGATCATGCCGTTCCGGTTCGGTGCGCACGCGGCCGAGGGCGGCCCGTTCCTGTTGTTGCGGTTCCCGGAGAGCGACCTGCCGGACGTGGTCTACCTGGAACAGCTCACGAGCGCGCTCTATCTGGACAAACGCGACGAGGTCGACGCGTACACCGAGGTCATGGACCGGTTGAGCGTGGACGGCATGCCGCCCGACAAGAGTGTGGATCTGCTACAGCGGATCCTGAAGGAGAACTGACCCGGATCGACGTGTGTGGACCCACCCGGGCGGAGCGTCCCGGGCGGGCTTTCACGCGAGCAGGTTGTCGAAGTCCCCGTCCTTGGCCCCGAGGATGAGCGCCTCGATCTCGGCGCGCGTATAGATCAGCGCCGGTCCGTCGGGGTGACGCGAATTGCGGACCGCGACGTCGCCGTTCGGCAACGCCGCCATTTCGACGCAATTGCCCTGCGAGTTGCTCCGGCGACTCTTCTGCCAGGTGACCCCGTCGAGCGCGGTCGCCGATACCCCGTTGTGCGTTGCCTGCATGACGCTTCTCCTGGACCTCTCGCCGAGCGACCCGACGGCGGTCGCCCGCCCCCGGTTGCGGCACGTGTCGTTCCTTCGTCCCGGTCCGTCGCAATTTCTTCCAGAACCGGTCCGACTTACGCATGCACGTGCATCTGACCATGCATATGCAGCGTACAACGGTGATGATAGCGCAGCCCGACTTCACTCACACGGGAGGGCTCAGGCATTCCTCAAGGTTTCAAAGGAACCGTAAAAGCTGCTTAAGAGGCGGGGGACGAAACGGGCGTAAGAATGCAGAAAACCCGTCGAAGGATCGACGGGTAAACGCTTCACACCTTAATTCGGTTGCCGCTTCCGAATGTGAATTAGAACTCTCCACAAACCTGCAACGCCGGCATGGAACGCAATGCGTTCCGAAGACTGCAGAACGTGTGTGTCAGGCCGGTATCTCGAACATCGCCCAGACGACCTTTCCGGTGCGCCGGCCCATACCGTCCAGTGGGAACCAGCCCCACGAATCACTGAAACAGCCGACCAGATACAGACCCCGACCGGATTCCTCGTCCTCACCGCCGGCCTGGGTCTCCGGGAGGCTCTCACCGGGATCCTGAACCGCGCACATCACCCGCTCCCCCTTGCGCAACAGCGCGAGTTGGATGTTGTGCGCGACATCGGCGGCATCGTCGCGGCCGGCGCCGAGACCGTGACACAGCGCGTTGGTGACGAGCTCGGACACGACCAGCGCGAGGTCGTCCTCCAGGCATGCGGCCCCCCAACCGGCGAGCACCGACTGGGTGAAGTCCCGAGCGGCCTTGACCGACTCACGGCGGGCGGCGAGGGCTTGTATCGCGATATCGGATGTTGGGCCCATATCCCCGGCCAGAGGCTCCATCCACTGAAACGTCGACGTCCGGAACCCTGTGGGACTCGCGACGGTCATCCGTGCCTCCGAGCGGGTACTGGTCCCCGGCCTGTTGGGAACGCCGCCAGAGGACTCGCCTCACAGAGCGTCCATGCACATGCGCGTGCACATGCACACACTTCATTATGAGGATGCCGACCCCAACTGCAAGACCGGATGCACGTGCATCGACGATTTCTGCGTCTGCACCACGCCGATGCACGTGCATTTCGATCGATCAAGGTTCGCTTTACGTCCGGATCCCGGACATATCAGGGAACCGGTCTTTTCCTTCTTTTGGCCATACCTCGGGAATAATCCGGACAAGCTACGCGCACCGTGGTCGGCCGGCTGCCGACCGTGCACGTTCGAGCGGTCAGGCCGAGGCACCCGACGGCTGTCGGGGGGCCTGCCGGGTCGCGTCGGCCGAGCCGTTCCCGCGCCCTGTGAACTGAATCACCAGGGCCGCACCGGAGAGCAGGAAGACCGCCAGACCCGGACCGAGCAGCAGCCACGGCATGACCGAGACCTCGGTCTCCTCGTCCGGAATGCTGTCCGCGTCCTTGAAGGTGTCGACGTTCGCGCCGATGTTCTCCACCAGGGCGTTGAACTTGGCCAGGATGCGGTCCGTCTCGACCAGCCCCTTGCCGACCTTGGGGTACTGGGTGGACAACTCGGCGGTGAACTGCGGCAGCGGCTTGCGCAGCAGCGCGGCCATCGACGGCAGCGACTTGGTCTTCATCCCGGCCGCCATCTTGCCCAGCGTGTCCAGGTCGTTGTGCGCCTGCGCGTATCCGGCGTCGGTGAAGGTCGGGCGGAAGGCGGTGAACATCTTCTCGGACGCCTTGGTCTTGCCGATCACCCCGGTGGCGAAGGTGCCGATCACCATGCCCAGCCCGACCACGGCGGCCAGCGCCAGACACACCGTGCTCACCACGACCCGGTTGCCGACCAAGGAGAACAGCAGGCCGCCCGCGCCGACCACGAGCAACACGATGCCCGGGATCAGGTAGAGATAGGTGACCGCCGTATTGGGGGCGTCGGCCGTCGGAATTGCGTCGGCCTGGCGGAAGTTCGCGGCCTGCGCGTCCATGGTGCCCGCGAGCTTGTTGAACCGGGGCATGATCGTGGGCAGTTCCTTGAGGCCCTTGCCCACCTCGGGGGCGGTCACGCCCATCAGGTTGATCAGCGCCGGCGTCTCGATCCCGGCCTGCTTCGCCAGGCCCGGCAGTGTCTCCGCCTGGAGCTGGGCGAGCATCTCGTTCATCGTGACCAGATCGGTCCGGCTCTGCGCGATCGCGGCCGGGGTGAAGGCCGGGCGGAAGTCATTGGTCAGATTGTCGACAGCCTGCGTCTTCTTCGGCAGGCCGGCGGCCAGCGGGAAGATGATCAGGGCCGCACCCAGCAGGGCGATCAGCACCAGCGCCACGTGGCGGTATGCACGCACAGCGGGTTCTCCCTTCGCTTTCCGTTATTCCTCGGATCGTATGGGTGATCGCCGCGATCACCCCGGACCCGCACGGCGGAAAGCACCTGTTCTCGTTGTTTGTCACTCGGGCAGCCGATCTTCGCAAAGAGCAACCCGCCAGTCAGCTACCGGCAAGTAATGTCACGGGATCGAGATCTCCGGCACATCGCTCGCCCCGGCGGCCGATGCCATGGATCGGTCCACCACCAGGGGCTACCTTTGCGCCCGCCGGCTCGTGCGAGCGGCGAGGTGTGAACGGAGGTCGCCGGTGGATCTTGAACCGACGGAAGATCAAAAGGCGGTACGGGCCGTCTTTTCGCAGTTCTTCACGGACCGATGCCCCATTTCCGCGGTGCGCGCGGCCGAGCCGCTCGGATTCGCGGCGGACCTGTGGCGCCGGCTGGCGGCGATGGGTGCGCCCGGGATGGCGCTGCCCGAACGGGTCGGTGGCGGCGGAGCCGGCCGATCACACCTGATCCTGTTGCTGCACGAGGCCGGGCGGGTCTTGGCGCCGGTGCCGCTGAGCGGGCACCTGGCCGCGTCCCCGCTGCTGGTCGACACCCCCTGGGGTGCCAAGGCGGCCGAGGGCACCGTGATCGCGGCGCCCGCACTGCGACCGGCCGTGGACGGACTGGCCCGCCTGGTGCCCGGCGGCGCGGTCGCGCACGTCGTGGTGGCCCTGGACGAGGACGAGTTGGTCGCCGTGCGCGGCGAGCCCCCGATGACCGCGCCGGTCAACCACGCGTGCGCGCCGCTCGCCGACCGCTACGTGCGCGACGACCTGGGTGGTCGGGTCGTGCTGGCCACCGGCGAGGAGGCGGCGCGGCGCTTCGCGGCGTTGCGGCGCGAGTGGCAGTTGTATACGGCGGCCACGCTGGTCGGGTTGGCCGAGCGGGCGTTGGAGCTGGCGGTGGCGTACACGCTGGAGCGTGAGCAGTTCGGCAAACCGATCGGTGCGTTCCAGGCGGTCCAGCAGGGGTTGGCCGATCTGGTCGGGCCGCTGGACGGGATCCGGCTGCTGACCGCGCGGGCCGCGTGGGGTGCCGACGAGGGCGATCCGGCGGAGGCCGGCCGACTCGCGGTGATGGCCTACCTGGCGGCGACCGAGGCGGCCCGCGCCACGACGTATCGCGCGGTGCACTTCCACGGCGGCTACGGGGTGACCCTGGAATACGACATCCAGCTCTACTTCCGCCGCGCCCGGGGTTGGCCACTGGTCCTGGGCGACCCGGACGAGGAGTACCAGCGGTTGGCCGACGACCTCTTCGGACCTGTGGGGAGCATCTGATGGACTTTCGACCGAAGGAGTCGGTGGAGGAGTTCCGGCGCTGGATCCGGGAGTTCGTCGCGGCGCACCTGACCGAGGACATGGTCGAACGGGCTCGGCGCACCGGCACGTTCCACGACTGGGAGTTCCATCGCGCGCTCGCCGCGACCGGGGTGATCGCCGAGGGCATGGCCGGGCCCGGGCGCAGCACCGGCCGTGATCCGTTGGAGTTGTACGTCCTGTTCGACGAACTGGGACTGGCCGACGCGCCGTTCTTCGGGCTGGCCAACACGATGCTGGTGGCGGGCATCGTCGAGCAGATCGGCAGCGCGTTCCATCTGGCCGAGGTGTTGCCCCGGTTCCACCGCGGCGAGGCGATCGCGGCGCTGGGCTACAGCGAGCCGGGCTCGGGCTCGGACGTGGCCGCGGCGGCCACTCGCGCGGAGCGGGTGCTGGGCCATCCGGAGGACGAGCCGGTGTGGCTGGTCAACGGGCAGAAGATGTTCACCACGCTCGTGCACGAGGCCGGTTACGTGATCCTGCTGACTCGCACCGACCCGGAGGTGGCCAAGCATCGGGGGCTGACCATGTTCCTGGTGCCGATGGATCTGCCGGGCATCTCCTTCCAGCCGGTCGAGACGATGGGCGGAGACCGTACCAACATCACCTACTTCACCGACGTTCGGGTGCCCGATCGTTGGCGGCTGGGCGAGGTCGACGGCGGGTGGGGGGTGATGAAGGTGGCGCTGGCGTACGAGCGCGGGGTGTTCGGCAACATGAACCAGGGGGTGTCGCTGCTGCGGCGGTTCACCCGGTGGGCGGCCGAGACCGGGGCGATGGACGACACCGCGGTGCGCAAGCGGCTGGCCCGGATCGCGATCGACAACGAGATCACCGCGCTGTTGGCGCTGCGGCCGGCGCTGATCGCCAGTGCGGGCGGGTTGCCGACCACCGAGGGCTCGATCGCGAAGTTGTTCGCGAGCGAGGCGTACAACCGCGCCGCCGAGGCGTGCCTGGACATGGCCGGGCCCGAGGGCCTGCTCGGCGAGCCCGGGGACGCGTGGTTCGTCGACCACGCCGCGCGGGACGCCCCGGTGACCACGATCTACGGCGGGACCAGCGAGATCCAGCGCAACAACATCGCCGAACATCGATTGGGGCTGCCCCGGGCACGGTAATCGTGGCCCGCCGGCGGTGTGGTGTCCGGGCTCCACCGATATGACGGGCTCGGCCGACCGACTCGGATGGCGGGCGGCCGAACGGGTGGCCGGGGCGCGGGTCGCTTCATGGCAGACTTCGGCACCGTTCACACCGGTGAGCGAAACGGAGTTTCTGCCATGCGGCCGCTGCACGACGAGGACCCTTCGAGCGTTGGTGCCTACCGATTGGTGGGCCGGCTCGGCGAAGGGACCACGGCTCGGACCTATCTGGGGGCCGCGCCCGACGACACGCCCGTCGTCGTGCGGGTGATCCGGGCCGACCTCGGGCGTGATCCCGCCTTCCGGGCCCGTTTCGGCGAAGAGGTGGACGCCGCGCGGCGGTTGCCCGGCCTGGGTACGGCGATGATCCTGGACGCGGACACCACCGGACGTCAGCTCTGGTACGCCACCACCCACCTCCCGGGCCCGACCCTGGAGGAGACGGTGCGCCGGCACGGCCCGTTGCCCGGCCATTCGTTGCGGGTGCTCGCCGGTCGACTGGCGACCGCCCTGGGTGGGTTGCACGCGGTCGGGTTGCAGCACGGCCGGCTCGATCCGGCTTCGGTGCTGCTCGGCACGGACGGGCCGTGGTTGCCCGGGCTGGGGATCGCGCACGGGTCGGCCGGCTCGTCGGTGACCGCCGACGGCGTGGTGATCGGCACCGTGCTCGACTCCCCCGGTTTCCGTTCGCCGGAGCAGGTGCGGGATCTGCCGGTGGGTCCGGCCGCCGACGTGTTCTCGCTCGGGTCCGTACTGACGTTCGCCGCGACCGGCGGCGGCCCGTTCGACCGGGGCGGGGTGGGTTCGGTCGCCGATCGGGTCGCCGAGGGCGATCCCGAACTCGGCGACGTGCCCGCGTCGTTGCGCACCCTGATCGCCGCGTGCCTGGTCAAGGACCCCGCGCACCGACCCGCGCCGGAGGAGGTGGTCCGGGTCGCCGCGGGCACCCCGGGGCCGACCTGGCTGCCGGCGGCCTGCGCCGCGTGGGTGGCCGAGCGGGTGGCCAATCCGTGGGAGCCGCCGGAGCCGATGCCGGGCAGTGAGCCGTACGCGCCGGGCACCGTCCCGGCGCCGCCGCCGGGCAGCACGCCCGCGTCGGCGCCGGCGGCCGACGCCGAACCCGACTCGGCCCCGGCCCCGGCCCCGGCTCCCGAGGCCGCAACCCCGGTGGAACCGCCGGCCGCACCCGGGCCCGCCACGCCGGCCGCGCGCGCCGAATCCCCCTCCCGCGCACGTCGGTCCGGCGCCCGGGCCAAGTCCCGGCGCGGCTTCCTGGCGGTCGCCGCCGGCGCCGCGGTGCTCGGCGGCGTGGGCGCGGCCGTGGCGCTGAGCCGGGGCGGCGACTCGCCCAAGGCCGGGCCGAAGCCGAAGGCGCCGGTACCGCCGCCGAGCCCGACCGCGTCGACCGGCCCGAGCAGGCCCGCCTCGGTCCAGGAACTCACCGTCTGGACCACCGAGAACCTGGTGCCCGCCGCGCTGCTCGGCGACCTGGGCCTGGAGTTCGGGAAGAGCGGTTCCGGGGTCCGGCTGGGCAGTCGGCTCCAGTCCAAAGCCGGTTACACCCAGGCGCTGGAGCAGGCGTTGCGCGCGGGTCGCGGGCCGGACGTGTTCGAATTGGACCTGCTCTCCGTGGCCCGGTTCAAGGCGGCCGACCTGATCATGGACCTGACGCCGCATCAGAGCCGGTTCGACACCACCACGTGGTTCCCCGCCGTGCGCGCCTCGGTCACCTCCGCCGGCCGGATCATGGCGCTGCCGCTGGCGGCGAACGTGCCGGTGGTGCTGTACGACAAGGGGCTGTTCCAGGCCGCCCAGGTGGGGGTGCCCAGCGACCGGGTGACCTGGGTCGCGGACCTGGAGAAGTTGCGTCTGGCCAATGCGAGCAACGCCGACTATCGCGCGCTGTACGTGCCCGGCGGCGCGTGGCCGATCCTGGCCTCGTGCGTGTGGGAGGACGACGGCACGATCGCGGTCCAGGAGGGCGACGCGTGGCGCGGCACGCTCGACCTGCCCGGCTCGGTCGAGGGGGCCAGGTTCTTCCGCCACCTCCAGTCGTACGCGCCGGACGCGGTCGGCGTGGCCAACGACGACCCGGCGATCACCACCCGGGTGACCAAGGGCAACGTCGCGTCGGTGATCGCCGATTCGGCGCTGTACGACGCGGTGGTGGCGACGAATCCGGCGCTGCGCGCGGTGTTGGGCGCGTTCGCGATCCCGGGCCGGACGGCGGGCAAGCCGGCCGCCGTCGGGGTGCGCGGCACGGTGCTCGCGGTGTCGGCGGGGAGCCTGTTCAAGGAAGCCGCGATGGACCTGTTGGCGCTGATCGCCACCGAGCGTTGGCGTTCGCGGATCGCGACCGAGGGCCGACTGGTCCCGGTGCGCACCGGGTTGGACCGGGCGGTGCCGCCGGACAATCCGATGATCCCGGCCTCGATCGCCGCGTTGCCGGTGGGCGGGCGGGCGTATCCGGTCGCCCCCGGCTGGTCCGAGCGCCCGCTGGCCGAGTTGGCCAAGCAGACCCTGGCCGGCGCCGATCCGCTGGCCGCGGCGGCAGCGGCGAATCCGATCGTGGCTCGGGAGTTCGGCGTATCGCCGGGTTGACGCGGCCCCCGGGCCCGAAGTCGGTGGATCTCCCGACCGGGCCCGGGCCGGCCCCGCTCTAAGGTTTGGCGAACATCCGTATCCCGCCAACCGGAGGAGCCGCACAGTGCCGTCGTGGAACGACGACCCGCAGGTGTCATCGGAGGATGACGCATCGGCCGACCCACCCCCTCGGCCCACCCATGCGCCGATGGCCGTGCCACCACCCCCGCAGCCCGCCGGCGGGGCACCCGCGTACCACCCGGCCGGCCCGCCGCAGCAGCCGTACCCGGGCGGTGTGCCGCCACAGCCGTACCCCGGCGGTGCGGCACCGCAGTATCCGGCCGGCCCGCCGCAGTACCCGAACGTGCCGCCTCCGCCCGGCTGGGGGCCCACTCCCCCGCCGCCCGGCGACGGTTCCTCGCGGCGCAAGGTGATCGTGGCCGGTTCGGTCGCGGCGGTCGTCGCGGCCGGCGGCGGCGTCGCCGCGTGGCTGCTCACCCGGGGCGACGGCAAGACCGCGGCGCCCGGGCCCACGCCCGCCCCCACCACGCCGGGGCCGGTCCCCCCGCCGGCCCCGCCCAACCCGGAACCGCCCACCGGCGAGAGCGGCCCGTACACGCTCACGTTGTGGCTGGAAAAGTTGCTCACCCCGGGTGTCGACCAGGCGAAGACGAACACCGACCTGGCCGCCGCACTGCTCAAGGCCGATCCGTTCGGGACCGCCCGCACCGAGGTCCAGGACCTGATCGACAGGCGCAAGTTGGACACCGCGCTCGCCGCCGGCAACGGCCCGGACATCTTCCAGGCGCAGACCTTCGATCTGGCCGCTCGGGTGCGGCGTGGGGAACTGCTGGACCTGACGCCGTACGCGAGCCGACTGAACGTGGACGCCTGGCACCCGGCGGCCAGGGCCGCGTGCACGTTCGACGGCAAGCTGTACGCGCTGCCGATGGACGTCTACGCGCCGGTCGTGGTCTACGACAAGCGGCTGTGCGACCCGGCCGGGTTCACCGTGCCGCGCACCCGGGACGAGTGGATCACCCAGTTGGACAAGCTCAAGCGGCATCACGCGAGCGACCCGAAGTTCGAGGCGCTGCACCTGGTCGGCAAGGCGTGGCAGACGATCACCGCGTGCCTGTACGAGGACGGCTGCGAGATAGCCGTGCGCGAGGGTGAACGCTGGGCCGGGCGGCTGGGCAGCCCGGCCGGCCGTGCGGGCATCGACTTCTACCGGAAGCTCCAGGCGTATTCGACCGCGCCGAAGGACGTCGAGGAGTTCAAGGACCCGGCAGGCACGATCACCGCCGTGCTCGCGGGGGGCAAGGCGGCGATGATGATCCAGCCCGACTGGGTCTTCCCGGAACTGCTGCGCTCCTCCCCCGAGACGGCGCGCAACCTGGCCGCCTTCCCGATGCCCGGGAACAGTGCGGACAAGCCAGGGGCGGTCGGCGTGTGGGGCGGGGTGCTGGCGGTGTCGGCGAAGACCGCGCATCCGGCGGGCGCGGTGAACATGCTCCGGGTGCTGGCCTCGGCGACCTGGCAGGAGCGGTGGGCCACCGAGAACGAGACGGTGCCGGCCCTGGCCGAGGTGACCACCGCCGCGGGCCGCACCAACGTGATCCGACCGGCCACGTTGGCGGCGCTCAAGCAGGGCCGCCCCTACCCGCAGGCGCCCGGCTGGACGTCCGCGCCGCTCAAGGACTTCGCCGGGAACGTGTTGGCGAAGGGACTCGACCCGGAGGCAGCCGGGCGCAGCGCGGACGCGACGATCGCCGCCGGCTTCGACAAGGACACCCGGCTCTGATCGCCGGGTGGGTGACCCACCGTCCTTGTCACCCACACGGCGCAGGAAATCCTCAAGCGTAAGCCCGCCGCGGTTCGCCGCGGCGGGCTTCGCGCATTACCCACCCTCCGCGTTCGCACGGCCGCATACCGTCGGCTCACTTCCCCTTCGGGTGACCGGCGGTTTCCGGATTCGGCAGTACATGTCCCGCCGCCGGGTCGCTCTCCGAGCACACGAGGATGCGGTCCGTCATGTCCGGAAGTCCCGATCCCTCCCGGGCCGATCTGCTCCGCGGCAGCCTCACCGCCGTCGCCCCCGCCGCGCACGATCTGGTCTCGCACTTCTACGCCCTGCTGTTCCTGCGCCGGCCCGACCTGCGCGAGTTGTTCCCACCGGCCATGGACCTCCAGCGCGACCGACTGCTCGCGGCGCTGCTGCGGCTGGGCACCGGCGCCGACGAACCGCACGAGCTGCGCCGGTTTCTGCGCCGGTTGGGTCGCGACCATCGCAAGTACGGCGTCCTCGACGAGCACTACGACGCGGTCGGCTCCGCGCTGATCGGCGCACTGGCCCGCTACCTGGGCGGCCGCTGGACGCCCGAACTCCAGGCCGCCTGGCTGGAGGTCTACACGTGGGCGGCGGCGGTGATGATCGAGGCCGCCGCCGACGACGCCGAGGAGGCGCCGCCGTGGTGGGACGCGGTGATCACCGGCCACGAGCCGCGCGGGCGGGACATCGCGGTGATCACCGTGCAGCCGGATCAACCGCTGCCCTATCACCCGGGCCAGCACGTCACCGTGGAGACACCGTGGTGGCCGCGGGTGTGGCGGCATTACTCGATCGCCAACGCGCCGCGGGTGGACGGCCGGCTCGAACTGCACGTCCGCGCGGTGCCCGCCGGGTGGGTGAGCAACGCGCTGGTGCACCGGGCCCGGGTCGGCGACCACATTCGGCTCGGGCCCGCGCGCGGCGGCCTGGTGCTGCGCGGCGAGACGCTGCGGCGCACGTTGTGCGTCGCCTCCGGGACCGGTCTGGCGCCGATCAAGGCGCTGGTCCAGCACATGGCGCAGCGGCAGTTGGCCAACCGGGCGCATGTGTTCATCGGTGCGAAGTACGGGGCGGATCTGTACGACCTGACCGCGCTGGCCGCGATGGCGCAGATGTACCCGTGGCTGCACGTGATCCCGGCGGTCAGCCACGACCGCTCGTTCGCCGGCGACCACGGTGCGCTGCCCGACGTGTTGGCCCGGTACGGCCGCTGGCACGACCACGACGTGTTCGTCAGCGGGTCGGCGGCGATGGTCCGGGCCACCGCCCATCGGCTGACCGGCGAGCTGGGGGTGGCCCCGCAGCGGCTGCACACCGAGAGTCCGGACGCCATCGTGCCGGGGCCGCGGCTGCTCCAGGGCTGCTGAGCTGCGGACACGCCGGCGCGGGGGCGTAACGTACGGGGCAACAGGGTCGTGTCGAAGCGATCGGTTCGAGCAGCAGCAGGAGCGCCCGCATGGTCAGCAAGCCGCCCGTGGACGACGTCGGCGACGAGGGCCTCGTGGTCGGCCCGCCCAAGGAGTACGCGGCCGGGCTGCCCGCCGTGGCCTGGTCACTGCGCCACGCCGGTCGCCAGATGGGGGTCAAGCGCAGCCTGCTGACCCTGGTACGGGTCAACCAGAAGCAGGGCTTCGACTGTCCCGGGTGCGCGTGGCCCGAGCCGGACCATCGCAGCGTCGCCGAGTTCTGCGAGAACGGCGCGAAGGCGGTCGCCGAGGAGGCCACCGTGCGTCGAGTGGGCGCGGACTTCTTCGCCGCGCACCCGGTCGCCGAGTTGGCCGACAAGTCGGACTACTGGCTGGGCCAGCAGGGCCGGCTGACCGAGCCGATGTACCTCGCCGAGGGTGCCTCGCACTATGCGCCGATCTCCTGGGAGGACGCGTTCGGGGTGGTCGCCGAGGAGTTGGCGGCGCTGGATTCGCCGGATCGGGCGGCGTTCTACACGTCGGGTCGCACCAGCAACGAGGCCGCGTTCGTGTACCAGTTGTTCGTGCGCGCGTTCGGCACGAACAACCTGCCGGACTGCTCCAACATGTGCCACGAGTCGAGCGGTTCGGCGCTGACCCAGACGCTCGGGGTCGGCAAGGGCAGTGTGTCGCTGGAGGACCTGTATCAGGCCGACCTGATCTTCGTGGTCGGCCAGAACCCCGGCACCAACCACCCGCGGATGTTGTCCGCGCTGGAGAAGGCCAAGCAGGCGGGCGCCTCGATCGTGGCGGTCAACCCGTTGCCCGAGGCCGGGCTGCTGCGGTTCAAGAATCCGCAGAAGGTGTCCGGCATGCTCGGCTCGGGCACCTCGTTGACCGACGAGTTCGCGCAGATCCGGGTCAACGGCGACCTCGCGCTGTTCCGGGCGCTGAACCGACTGTTGCTCGAAGCCGAGGACGCCGCGCCGGGCACCGTCCTGGATCGGGCTTTCATCGACGAATACGCGCACGGCTTCGAGGAGTTCGCGGCGGATGTGCGGACCACGCCGTGGGCCGACGTGCTGGAGGCGACCGGGCTGGAGCGCGAACAGATCGAGCGCATCCATCGACGGGTGCTCGACTCGCGCCGGATCGTGGTGTGTTGGGCGATGGGCCTGACCCAGCACAAGAACTCGGTGCCGACCATCCGCGAGGTGGTCAACTTCCTGCTCCTGCGCGGCAACGTCGGCCGGCCGGGGGCCGGGGTGTGCCCGGTGCGCGGGCACAGCAACGTGCAGGGCGACCGGACGATGGGCATCTACGAGAAGCCCTCGGCGGCGTTCTTGGACGCGTTGGCGAAGGAGTTCGACTTCGAGCCGCCGCGCGAGCACGGGCACGACGTGGTGGACGCGATCCGGGCGATGCGCGACGGCGCGGTCGAGGTGTTCGTCGCGGTGGGCGGCAACTTCGTCTCGGCGACGCCGGACACCGCGGCGACCGAGGCCGCGTTGCGGGCCACCCGGCTGACCGTCCAGGTGTCCACCAAGCTCAATCGTTCGCACGCGGTCACCGGCCGGCGGGCGTTGATCCTGCCCACGCTGGGGCGCACCGAGCAGGACCAGTTCGTCACCGTCGAGGACTCGATGAGCGCGGTGCACATGTCGCGCGGCAAGCTGCCGCCGGCCTCGCCGCACCTGCGCTCCGAGGTGGCGATCGTCTGCGGGCTCGCCGAGCGGGTGCTGGGTGATCGGGTATCGGTGCCCTGGCGCGAGTTCGCGCGCGACTACGACCTGATCCGGGATCGCATCGAGCGGGTGATCCCGGGGTTCACCGACTTCAATCGGCGGGTGCGCGAGCCCGGCGGTTTCGTCCTGCCGCACGGACCGCGCGACGCGCGCACGTTCCCGACCACGACCGGCAAGGCGAACTTCTCCCGCAACGACCTCGCGGTGCTGCGGGTGCCCGCAGGTCGGCTGATCCTGCAGACGGTGCGCTCGCACGACCAGTACAACACCACGATCTACGGCCTGGACGACCGTTATCGCGGGATCAAGCAGGGCCGCCGGGTGGTCTTCGTCAACCCGACCGACCTGGCCGAACTGGGGATCGCGGGCGGCGCGTCGGTCGACCTGGTCGGCGAGTGGAGCGACGGCGTCGAGCGCCGGGCGCCGGCGTTCAAGGTGGTGTCCTACGACACCGCGGCGGGTTGTTGTGCGGCCTACTTCCCGGAGACCAACGTGCTGGTGCCGCTGGACAGCACGGCGGACGAAAGCAACACGCCGACCTCGAAGTCGATCGTGGTCCGCCTGGAGCCGCACGCGCACTGACCCGGCGGCGGCCGGGTTTCGCCT
>NZ_JBHZAV010000050.1:22560-56909 GCF_042754445.1 Embleya sp. NPDC059213 | reverse complement strand
GCCCGGCGGGGTCTCGGGCGCCTCGGCGTCCCGGTCCGCGCGGTCGGCCGCCTGCTCCGCCTCGTCGACGATGGACGCGAGGCTCGACGGCGGGTCGGTGGGTGTGGCCCGGCTGCCCGCGGGCGCCGAGCCGCCGCCGCGGTCGTCGTTCGATCCGCCGCACGCGTTGAGCGTGGGGCCGAGCACGAGCACCGCGAGCAGCACCGCGGCGGCCCGCCGGCGCGGTGTGCCGATCACTTGCCCGCGGCGGGCTGCTGCGTGTCGCACCAGGTCTTCACGTTCGCCAGGTCGGTGCGCCGCTGCTGCAGTTCGGGCAGCAGACGCTGACGAGTGGTCAGCTTGTCGTTCAGGTAGGTCTTGACCGCCGGGCGGTTCAGCTTGTCGGCGGTGGCGATCCGCGCCTGGAGGTGGGCGATGGAGCCCTTCGCGTCGGCGCCGCCGTTCAGCCGGTCGATCGCCTTGCCCAATCGGGTGTCGATGGCGGGGACGCGCTTGCAGATGCCCGGCTTGTGCTTGTCGGCGCCGGGCATGGCGCCGGCCTGCGCGGCGGGTGCCGCGGCCAGGGCCGCGATGGTGGTCAGGGCCGCGAAGGCGCCGAGTGTCGCGAATCGTCCGGGTGCGGTCGTGCTACGGCGAGGCATGGTGGTTCTCCCGAGTTTCACGGTTCACCGCCCCGCTGCGGGGTGGCGTGCCGCGACGGTAGGACCCTGTTCTGTGGGCATCATGTGGGCTGTCTGTGGGGTTCTTGTGGGCCCGCCCCGGACTCCGTCGGTTCGCGGGTCAGCCAGTCGCGTCGGATCTGTCCGGGTGCGCCCGTCGGCTCGTCCGCGCGCCGTCCAGGCAGCAGCACCTCGACGCGGGTACCGGATCCGGGCGGCACGGTACCGATCGCGACGTGCCCCCGGTGCAGCGCCACCTGCTGGGCGACCAGGGTCAGGCCCAGGCCGGCCCCCGGGCTGTCCGGGCCGCGACGGAACCGCTCGAACACCTGGTCGCGCCGCTCGATCGGTATCCCCGGTCCGTCGTCGTCCACCCGAATCCGGGCGGCCCCACCGGCGTCGGCGTGCACCCCGATCCGGATCGAGGCCGCGCCGTCCGGTCCGCGTCCGTGCACGAGCGCGTTGCCGATCAGGTTGTCCAGAAGCAACCGCAGCCCCGGCCGCAGCCCGTGCACCCGGATCTCCTGCGGGGCGGACACCAGCACGTCCGCGCCGGGATGCCGCGTCCGCGCGTCCCGGGCCGCCTCGTGCGCCAGTTCGCCCAGGTCCACCCGTTCGAACGCCTGCTCGTCGGCCAGGTCCCCCTGGGCGAGCGCGCGCAGCGACGCGAGCAACGACAGGATGCGCTCCTGCCCGGCCGTGAGGTCGCCCAGGATCTCGCCGCGCTCGGCCGGCGTCAGGTCGGGATAGGCCGCGAGCACGTCCAGGTCGGTGCGGATGCCGGTGAGCGGCCCACGCAGTTCGTGGTCCACCGTCGCGGCGAACGCGCGGGCCGTCTCCAGTGCTTCGCGGGTGCGGGCGGTCTGCGTGTCGTAGCGACCGAGCACCACCGCGAGCGTGCGGCCGAGGTCGTCCACCTCGGCGACGCCGGACGGCACGTGCACGTCCGGGCGCGCGTCGTCATCCGGTTCGATCGCCGCCGCGCGCCGCCGCAGCGCCCCCAGCGATCGGGTCGCGCCGGCGCCGACGACCAGGCCGGCCAGCGCGGAGATCGGTACCGCGAACGCGGCCACGACGAGCACGCGCCGACGCAGCAACGCGGACCGCGCGTCGGTCTCGGTGGTCGGCTGGAACACCCGCAGGATGCCCGTGCCGCCTCGGGCCGCGCCGAGCGGGCGGGAGACCACGCGCCATGCCTTGCCGTCGGCGCGGACCGTGACCGGGCCGCGATGCCGGGCGTCCGGCAGCGGCACGTTCGCGGGCGGTTGCGGTCCCGCGGACACCGGTCCGCCGGGCAGTTCGACCCGCACGCCCAGGTCGAGCGCGCCGTCGAGCAGCTTGTTCTCCCGGGCGCGGACCGCGTTCTCCCGCTCGTTCTCCACGGCGCGCAGCAGCGCTCGCGCATCCGGTGCCAGGTGCTCGGCACGTTGCCGCAGGGCGATGTCCTGGCGGCGGGTCACATCGGCGGTGACCCAGCGCACGACCAGGATTCCGGCGGCGATCACCAGCAGCGGCACGAGCACACCCACCGCCAGCGCGATCCGGGTGGACAGCCGCATGGTCGGCCGGCGACGCGCCCGCTCCCGGGGGAGGTTCATCTGCGGCCGTCCGGCACCCGCAGCACGAAGCCGACCCCGCGCACCGTGTGCAGCAGGCGCGGCCGGCCGCCGGCCTCCAGCTTGCGGCGCAGGTAGCTGACGAAGGTGTCCACCACGTCGGTGCGAACCTCGAAGTCGTATCCCCAGACCCGGGCCAGCAGTTGATCACGGGTCAGCACCTGGCCGGCGTTGCGCACGAACACGTCCAGCAGGGCGAACTCGCGCCTGGTCAGGTTCACCGGCTCGCCCTCGTGGGTGGCCAGATGCGCGCCGGCGTCCAGGACCAGCGGGCCCGCCCGGAGCACCGCGTCGTCCGGGGTGGTCGGGGGTCGGCGGCGCAGCAGCGCACCCAGCCGAAGTTCGAGTTCGCGCAGGTCGAACGGCTTCACCAGGTAGTCGTCCGCGCCCGATTCCAAGCCGGTGATCCGGTCGGCCGTCTCGTCCCGGGCGGACAACATCAGCACCGGGGTCTCGATGCCCCGGGCCCGCAGCGTGGCGCACACCTCGATGCCGGAGCACCCGGGCATGGCCACGTCCAGCACGATCACGTGCGGTGCGCGGGGGTCGGGTTGCTCGGCGGTGCCGGTCACGGCGAGCGCCGCGGCGCCGTCGGAGGCGAGCAGCACCCGGTAGCCGGCCAGCCGCAGGCCGCGTTCGAGGGCGCGGCGGATCGCCGGGTCGTCGTCGACGACGAGGATGCGCGGCGGCTCCCCGCCGTCCCGGCCCTCGTCGTCGATTCCTGGAGTCGTGGTCATCGTGTGCCGTCCCGCGTTCGCCGGCCCCCCAAGCTTGGGAGACTCTACGTCGATCCGCGGTGGGGGACGCGGCCGGCCGACCGACAGTTCCACCCGGACACGGCGACGCCCCGCACCGGGGTCCGGTACGGGGCGCGGTCACCCACGATCAGGCGTCGGCGCGCCGTGGCAGCTTCCAGCCGGGTCGCGGGAAATGGCACGTATAGCCGTGCGGGTAGCGCTCCAGGTAGTCCTGGTGCTCGGGCTCGGCCTGCCAGAAGTCGCCCACCGGCTCCACCTCGGTCACCACCTCGCCCGGCCACAGCCCGCTGGCCTGCACGTCCGCGATGGTCTCGACGGCCGTGGCCCGCTGCTGCTCGTCGGCGTAGTAGATCGCCGAGCGATAGCTCCGCCCGATGTCGTTGCCCTGGCGGTCGCGGGTGGTCGGGTCGTGGATCTGGAAGAAGAACTCCAGGATGTCGCGGTAGGTCGTCACCGACGGATCGAAAACGATCTCGATCGCCTCGGCGTGGTCCCCGTGGTTGCGATACGTGGCGTTCGGCACGTCACCACCCGAGTAACCGACCCGGGTCGCCGTCACACCCGGTTGCTTGCGGATCAGGTCCTGCATTCCCCAGAAACATCCGCCGGCCAGAACCGCCTTCTGCACCTGAGCACTCATCTCACAACTCCTGACTGATTCGCCTACTCACCCGCGAAGAGAACAAACGACGCCGCATGGGTGTTCCCGTCAGCCGATCCGCTCGTATCCCTCGTCGAAGCCGGGGCCGGCCACACCCGCCGAGCGCGCCGCACCGGGTGTGGTCGTCGGATCCACCTCGTCCGCGCAGACGCTGCCCCGCGGCGGCAGACGCAGCTCGCTCAGGTAGGCCGTCGCCGCCGCCTTGGCACACGCGCTGCGCCCGAACGCGGTGTGCCCCTCGGCGCGGAAGGTGAGCAGCCGACCGTTGTCCAGGCGTTCGGCCAGCGCGACCGCGTCCCGGTACGGGGTGTCCGGGTCGCCGGTGGTGCCCAGCACCAGGATGGGCGCCGAACCACGCGCCCGGTACGACCCCTGATGCCGGCTGACCCGCTCGCCGCTCCACTGCACACAGGCCGGCGCGTGGTTGTGGTCGTAGGTGGGCGGCCCGAACCCGATGGCCGGACCGAGCAGGGGCGCGTCGCGCACATTGGCCCGTACGTTGCGCTCCAACTCGGCCGGGTCCCGCGGATAGACCCGGTCGACGCACTCGACCGCGACGTTGGCGGTGAGGAAGTCGAAGCTCGCCGCCGACGGCGGCCGGAGCACGAACGCGGTGCCGTCACGCAGTTCCGCCTGCCGCAGCGCCGCGCCGAACGCGGGCCAGATCGCCTTGCCCTCGTTGATGTTGAACATCAGCCGATAGACCAGCGTGTAGCCGTTGGCGAGCGCTCCGGAAGGGGTGGCCACCGGGTGTGCGTCCAGTTCGTCGATCAGCCGGGCGAACGCACCGCGCGCATCGCCGGCGCCGAATCCACAACCGGCCGGATCGCTCGTGCACCAGTCGAGGAAGCGGCCCATCGCGGCGTCCAGCGCCAGATATTGCGGCCGGTCGTACGCGTAGGGTCGGCTCGCGTAGCGCACCGGATCGTAGGCGCCGTCGAGCACCATGGCGCGCACCCGACGCGGATATCGGTCCGCGTAGACGGTGCCGACGAAGCTGCCGAACGAGCGTCCGTAGAACGAGAGCCGGCGCTCCCCCAGGGCCTGACGCAGCAGGTCCAGGTCCCGAGCGACATAGTCGGTACCCATGAACGGCAGCACGTCACCGGCCTTGGCCGCACAGGCGGCGTCGAAGTCCCGCGCGGTGGCAACCGCCCGTTCGAACCCGGCCGCCCCCGGGTGCCCCGGCGACCGACCGACCTCTTCGGCATACCGGGCGTCGTCCCAGCATTCGTACGGCGCGCTCCGCCCGATCCCGCGCGCATCGAAGCCGAACACATCGAACCGCTCCCGCAGTTCCGCAGGCAGCGCGGCGTAGTTGCCGCGCACGAAGTCCACCCCGGAGTTCCCCGGCCCACCCGGCTGCATGACCAGCACACCCAGGCGCCGCTGCGAATCCACCGCCCGGTGACGAATCACCGCAAGCGTCAACGTACGCCCACCCGGCTCGCGATAGTCCAGCGGCACCACGACATTCGCACACTCGAACGCCGCATCCTGAACACAGGCCGCCCAGTCCGGCACCGGCACCACCGGCCCACCCGGCTCACCCGCCGAGGCCGGCACCACCCCGACCCCGACCACCGACAAACCCGCCGCGACGACCCCGACCACCCGCACCCACAACGCACGCCGCCGACCACGCCCCCGGCCGGCACCGACCATACGGCGATCAGACCTCATGCTCACCAATCCCCTTCCGGGTAAGGGCAATCGACCTCGTCCGCAATATCCCGGACCGATCCACCCCCCGCAACCATCCCGAGGGACAAGCCCCAGTACCCGCACGCACGTTCGCGCTACCTTTCACCCGTCTCGACAACCGTGGGGGGAACCACAATGGCCGGCATCGCAACGAATCCCGCTTCCGGGCGAAGACCAATCGCCCGCGCACTGTCCGGTATCGCGCCGGCCCTGGCCGCCCTGACGGTCGCCGCCTGCTCCATGACACCGACCATGTTCGACGGCCCGGTCCACGACGTCACCCGCGACTACCTGCGCGCCGTCGCGGCCGGCACGTCGCCCGCGCCCTTCTACGGCGACTGCGGCGGCACACACGGCGGCAACGCCGAGCGGGTATTGGCAGGCGAGGGCGCCGGGTTCACCTTCTCGATGGACAGCTCCGTCCGGGAGGACGACATGGCGACGGTGAATGTGAACGTCACGGGACAGGACCATTCGGCCTCTCCCTATGCCGTTGAGCTGCGGCGCGAGGGTGGGAAGTGGTTCGTCTGCGGGGTCGATGGCCGGCATCTGCAGATCCCAATGGATCACCCATAAGTGTTACTTAAGGCTACTTAGGGTGATTTTCGCACCCCAAGAGGCAACTTTCCGTTTTGCCGCCGCGTCCTCCATCGGACCACCGATCACGCGTCGGCTGCAAAGGAGAGATTGTCCCTGATGCGTACCACTCGTGTCTTTTGCAGCACCGTAGCCGCCGGCCTGTTGGCCGTTGCCATGGGCGGCACCGCCGCCGCCTCCGAAGGCCCCGGGGCGCAGACCAAGGACATCAAGGCCGAGGCGTCAGGCGCCACCAACGGATCCGCCGACGAGCCGGGCGCCAAGCGGGGCGAAGGCGCCCCGACTTGCCCCCGTCCGGCGCACGACTGCTCGACCAAGCCGGCGCACAAGCCTGCCGAGAAGCCCGCCCACAAGCCCGCCGAAAAGCCCATGGACGACAAGCCCATGGACAAGCCGGCTCACAAGCCGGCCGAAAAGCCCAAGGACGACAAGTCGGAGCACAAGTCGGACGACAAGTCGGACGACAAGTCCGACCACAAGTCGGACCACAAGTCGGACGACAAGTCCGACCACAAGTCGGACCACAAGTCGGACCACAAGCCCGGCCACAAGCCGGGTCACAAGCCGGGTCACAAGTCGGACGACACGCCGACCGTGATCATCGGTGACGTCACCAACACCGTCGTCACGAACAACCACGTCACCAACAACCACATCCACACGACCAACGTGGTGAACAACCACAAGACCGTCGTGGTCGACCACAAGCCCGGCAAGAAGCCCGAGTGGAAGCCCGCACCGCACAAGGCCAAGCACGTGACGCCCAACCGTCACCACGAGGCCCGCCCGGTGGCGGCCACCCACACCACCCACACCACGCAGACCAGGACCGTCCCGGTCGGCTCCGTCGCCGGCGGCGCCGGTGGCACCTCCGGGGCCGACGACAACCTGATCGGTCTCGGCGCCGCCCTCGCCGTCACCGGTGCCGGTGTCGGCGCGTTCGTGCTGCGTCGGGGCAGCCTGCGTGGCTGACACACCTCCCGTCCACCGTGCCGGCCGCCGCCTCCTCCTGGCGGCGGCCGTCGCGGTGCTGATCTGTGGCATCGTGCTGGCCGTCATGGGATACCGGGCGCAACGACCACCGGCCGCGGCCACCGCCGCCCCCAAGGTCGTGTCCACGGCAGCCCCCTCCCCGACCGACACCGCGCCGGCCGCACCCGCGGTCGAGGGTCCGCTCCTGGCCCGCTCCGAGCCGGCCGCGATCGACATCGCGGAGATCGGCCTGCACGCTCCCCTGACCGCCGTCGGCCTCGACGCCGCCGGCGCCGTTCAGGTACCGCCCCCCGACCCGGAGCGGCGAGCCGGCTGGTACGACCAGGGACCGACCCCGGGCGAACTGGGCCCCGCCGTGCTGGTCGGCCACCTCGACTCCACGACCGGCCCCGCCGTCTTCTACGACGTGGGCACCGTGCGCGTCGGCGGCACCGTAGAGATCCGCCGCGCCGACCGGAGCATCGCGGTGTTCACCGTCGACACCGTCGAACGTTTCGCCAAATCCGACTTCCCCACACAGCGCGTGTACGGCGACCTGAACCGGGCCGAACTGCGTGTGATCACCTGTGGCGGCGACTACGACCCCGAGCAGGGCGGCTACCAGGACAACACGGTGTTGTTCGCCCACCTGACCGGCTCCCGCTGACCCCCGCGGCTCGGCCCGCCCTCGCGCGGCCGAGCCGCAACCGGGGCCGTGGCGCGGCGAGTTCGGGTGGCCGGGCGGTTGGTCGAATCGTTGCGCTGCCACACTGATCGGATGGGCGGCGGCAGGTCGGCGCCCGCGCGCCGGGGGTCGGCGCGGACGGAAGGGGCGAAGGACCGTGCTGAGCAGGGCCATCTCGACGCTGTGGCGGCACGCCGATCCGAACCTGGTCACCCGACTCGCGGCCCGCTGCGACCCGGGCGGACGCGGTCGGTTGCTGGCCGAACTGTCGGATGTCCCGGCCGTGGTCGACTACGCGCTGACGCACGGCGAGCGCAGCGACCATCTCGCGCTCGCCCGGCACGATCGGCTGCGGCGCGCGGTGCTGGAGCAACTGGTGGCGCTCGACGACCCCGAGGTGGATCGGCACGTCTTCGTCAATCCGCGCGCCGACACCCGTCTCCGGCGCCGGATCCTGAGCCGCGATCGCGCCCCGGATCCCGCGCTGTACGAGCTGTTGTCGACCACCCGGACCCGGATATACGCGATGGCCCTGGCCCATGCGCGCGACGCGCGACTGCTCCGGCACGGGCTGAGCGTGCTGGGTCGGCTGCCGGATCTGCCCCATGTCGAGCAGGCCCGCCTCCGGGCCCTGGCCGGGTTGTGGCGGGCCGAGGGACCGGCGGCGGTGTTCGCCGCGTTGTCCGTCGGGCGATACCGCACCAGGGTGATCGCCCCGGTCGTGCGCGCGGCCCTCGACGCGCCCGAGGGCCTGATGTTGCTGGAGGTCGGAGCCTGCGCCGAACCGGACGGCGACGAGCTGATCGCCCTGTTGCGGGCCCGCGGCATCCGGCGGGCCGAGGCCCGACACGTGCTCTCGACCATGGACGGGCCGCCGGACTGGGACGCGTTGTTGCGTGCGCATCGGCAGACCCCGTTCACTCCTGCGGTGGCCGCCGCGCTGGCCGGCACCGAGGGCTGCCCGCCGGAGGCGGTGGTCGAGTTGGACTTCACGGTCGACCACAACCACCGCCCGTTGGAGCGGGCGCTGTTGGAGCAGGTGGTGACTCCGGAGCGTTTCCTGCACACGGCCCGCCCCGCGTGGCATGTGCTGCGCTCGGTCGACGACTTCGCCCCGCGCTCCGCGCAGACCGCCACGTTCGGCCCCTTGTTGACCGCGCTCGGCCCCCTGCTGCCCGAGGACGTGGCCGGCTGGTTGCGCCTGGCCCGGCTGGGACCGGGATATCCCGGCACGGTCCCCGAACTGCTGGGCCACGTGGCCCGGCCGACCGGCCCACCCGAACCGGGGGCCGACGCGGCGGAATCCCGCGCACCGGCGCCGCCGATCGACGTGCCCGCCGGCACCGGCGATCCGCTGCGCGGCGCCGCGAGTCCGTTGTCGCTGTTGCTGAGCCGGGCCGCGCCGGAATTGGCGGCCGAGGTGGTGGCCGCGCTGGATCCGGCGGACCTGCGCGCGTTCGCCGCCGGCCGGCACACCCCGGCGCCGGCCGTCGCGGTCGCGCTCGCCCGCCGGTGGCCCGGCATGCTGCCGCACCGGCTGGCCCGGCGGATCACCGCACGGCACGACGCCGTTCGGGCCCTGGAGGCGATGGGCGACGAGCTCACCCCCGAGGTGGTCAAGACCCTCTCGGACGCGGACGAGGGCATCTGGTTCTTCGATCCCCGGTATGGCCGGATCCACTACCGGGTCGAGGGTTGCGCGTCGGCGGCGGACGTGGCGACGACCTGGCCGGCCCCGGGACCGCTGCGCGCGCTGCCGCCCCGGGTGCCCCCGGCGTTGTGGACGCGCCTGGCCGAGGAACCCGATCCCACGCCCGCCCCCACCCGGGACCCGGCCGTCGCCATCGCGGCGTATCACCCGGACTGCCCCGAAGCGCTGATCTCCACCCTGGTCCGGCGCCAACCGGGCTTCTTCTCCTCCGGGTCGATCCGATCACCCGCGGTGGCACGCACGCTGGTCACCGACCCGCCCGTGCGCGACCTGCTCATCTGGGAGGTGGGCGACCTGCTGCGCGACGGCCTGCTGACCCCGGCGGAGATCCTCTCCGGGGCCCGGCCGGCCGCACACGCCCTGCTCGTCTGCGGCGACTACGCCGGCGACCTGGTGCGCGGGCACCTGCGCGAGGACGTCGACGCCTGGATCGTGGCGTCCCACCTGCTGCCCGACTTCACCGGCACACCCGACGAACTCCTGGCCACCGCGGCGGCCGTGACCCACTGACGCGACCCGAACTCCGAAAGCGCCCACCGCCCGGGCGCGCTCCGGACGCCACAGGTCATCGCGGCCCGTCCCCCCGTTCGACCAAGGCCCAGGCGTCGGTGAACAGTTCGGGCAGCGTGCGCTCCGGCACGACATGGCGCAGGATCTCGCCGGTGTGCCGGGAGACCTCGACGTCGAGGAAGGCGGCCTTCCAGGTCTCCATCGGCCGGTACGGCTTGTCCGCGGGCGCCCACGGGCCCGGCAGGAAGGTGCCGCGCCCGGCTCGGGAGCGCTTGTCGGCGACCGCCAGGCCCGCGTCCACGAGCGCCGCGGCGGCTCTGCGGTGCCGCGTCGGCGTCCAGCCGTTCCAGGTCCGCACGCCGCGGTCGGTGGGCGCCTCCAGCGCGAGCAGTTGCAGATGGAGGGCGGCCGAATCCGGGGTCAGGTCGAGCGCCTTCGCGACGCGTTCGACCAGATCGGGCACACTCGCGGCGGGGTTGGCCTCGTAGGCGCCCACCGGCAACGCGTCCGACTCCACCCGGGCGACGATCCGGGTGAAGTGCTCTGCGCGCAGCCGTCGCACGGACGCGATCACGCCTTGGCCGCTGCGGCCGAGCGTGTCCTGGAGCCGCTGCGCGCGGGCGTCGTCGCCGAGCAGCGCGGGCCGGAAGAACAGGCGGGGGTGGTGTCGGTGTCGACCGAAGTAGGACGGCGGCGCGGCTTCGACGGCCACGGTCAGCCCGTCGTCGAACGCGGGCACCGACAGCGGCTCCGGGCCGTGGTACGGGTGCGGCCCGAACCACTCGCGCAGGTCGTCGATCGTGACCCGATCGAAGAGGTACCCGCAGCCGAGCAGCAGCCCGGGGTGGTCCAGCCGGGCACGGACGTTCCGCACCAGGGCGGGCAGGCCCGCGCGGATCGGGTCGCCTGCGGGCAGTTCGGCGTACACGGTCGGTACGAGTCCGGCCAGGTCCGCCAGCAACGCCACCATCCGATACGGCGCGGTGACCGAGCCGGTGGCGTCGACGAGCCCGATGCCACCGTCGTGCGGGGCGTTCGGCCAGGTGTCGAGGTTCTCGGCGAGCAGCGGGTGGGCGGCGGAGTCGGCCATCGCCTCGCATAGTTCGGCCACGGGCGACTCCGGCTGCCGCTCGGCGATCAGCGCGCGCGAGGTATCCGGGATCGGGAGCTGTCGGCCGTGGCGTTCGTGCCACGCGGCGGCGATCCGCTCGGCCAGCAGGCGCGGGGCGTCCGGCGCCCACAGGTCGGCGGGGTCCGCCGGGAGCACCTGTGCGAGCAGGCCGAGCCAGCCCGCGGGGCCGAGCCGGGCCGACTCGACCCGGGCCGGATCGACCTCGCCGGCCTTCAGGCCCAGCACCCGACGCTCGTCGGGGTCCAGGAACGGCTTGCGGAACATGCCCGTCCCGGGCGTGCCGGCCAGCGCGAGCGCGGCGGCGGCGCGGGACATCCCGGTGTCGGCGGCGAGTCGCGCCACCGCGTCCGGATCCCACGGCATCGGCCCGCGCTCGCGCACCAGGGCGACCAGTTCGCGCAGTTGCCGGGCGCTGCCCCAACCGCCGTGCGGCAGGTCGGTGGGTTCCTCGATCGGGCCCAGCGCGGGTGGTTCGGCGTCCCCGGTGCGCACTTCGAGCACGTTGGCGCCGTCCCGGACGTGGCCGACCAGGAGAGTGGCGCCGCGCTCGTCCCGGACGGCGCCGCGCTGCGGCTCGCGCACCGTGCCGACGCGCATCCGCACCGTCGGGTCGACGAACACGCCGTCCGCCCAGATCTCCAGCAGCGCGAGCAGCCGTTCGCGGCGTTCGGGCCGGGTCGACGGCGCCGCCGCGCGCAGCGCGAGCGCGCCGGTTCGACCGATGAACCCGGTCCACTGGCCGCCGCCGACCCGCGCCGGGGCGTTCCGCCCGGCGGGCGGGTCCGCGCGGCCGGCCAGGTAGGCGCCGATGTGTTCGAGCCCGGCGAGCGCGCCGGGCTCCCAGTAGAGGAAGTGCTCGATGAATCCGCAGAGGGCGGGCGGGACATCCCGGTCGTCGAGCGCGTCGAACCTTGCTGTCATGTGCTCTTCGTATCGCCCCGCGACGACATCACGACGACCGCCCCCGTCATCAACTTTTGTTGACGAGCCGATCCGCCATCAACTAAAGTTGATACGTGATCGAGGCCAAAGACGTTCCCTCGCCCGAGCATCCCGAGGATGCGTTCGCGGCCGTGGTCGCACTGCGCAACCTCGCGGCCGCGCTGGAGCGATCCGCAGTGGACCACGCACTCGCCCAGGGCTGGACCTGGAACCACATCGGTCAGGCCCTGGGCATGAGCGCCCAGGCCGCCCACAAGCGACTGTCACCGAACCGACGAGCCCCGGAACAGGACCGGTAACCCACCGGACCAGGCAAGGAGAACCCACGTGGGCATTCGAAGCGCGATACACGACATGGGTGCGATGAAGCGCCTGCTCACCGGCGCCGAGGAGGAGGCCCGCACCCTCGGCGAGGAATCCCCCGGCCCCGAACACCTGCTGATCGCCGCCCTCACCGTGCCGGACGACTCCGCCCGCACCGCGCTGGCCGGCGTCGGCGCCGGCGTCGAGGACGTGCGCCGCGCGCTCGCCGAGTGCCATGCCGCGGCGCTGCGTTCGGTCGGCATCGACGCCGACGCGCTCCCCGCCGCCCCCCCCGCCCCCGCCCCGCGCGGGCCCTACCGCGCCACCGGCAGCGCGAACGAGGTGTTCCGGCGCGCCGTTTCCCTCGCCAAGGCCGAACACCCCGGGAAACTGCGCACCGCACACGTGCTGATCGCCGTCGCCGAACTCGAACACGGCACGGCCGCCCGGGTGTTGCGCAACCTGGCGATCGACCGTCCGACGCTGATCGAGGCCGCCCGCGCGAGCGTTCGCGACGCCGGCCGCACCGGCCGGTGAGCCCCCGATGACCACCGTGCATCGCGAGACCTTCCGCCTCGTCCCCAAGCCGTGGGACTCCATGGCGTGGGTGCGAATCCCCGACGGACTGGAATTCACCCTGTACGCGATCACCCGACTCGAAGGACGTCATCCCGTCCTCCCCGCCGATCCCGACGAGGAGGCCCGTTGGTGGTGGGCCCACGACGGCTTCGAGAAGGAACTGAAGGCCGCCCAGTCCGAGGTCCGCCTGGCCCACGGGATCCGCACCAGGCCCGGCTTCATGGTCGACGTCCGCACCGTACGGTTGCGCCGCTACGACCTGATCCCCGGCCGCGGCCGACGCTCCCGACGCGCCTGGGAGCACTGTGCGGCCCGGATGCACGCCGCCGACGCCGCCTATCGCCCGGTCCGCGAGGAGATCGAGGCCCGCCTGGCCCGCGTCGCCGGCCGCGAGCCCTGAGCCGCTCCGGCGCACACTCCGAAGGCCGCCCTCTCTCCGGGCCGGGGAGGGCGGCCTTCGGCCTTCGGTGCGAGCATCCGGGTCAGCCGCGCAGGCGGGCCATCCAGGACTCGATCTCGTCGGCCGCGCGCGGCAGACCGGCCGACAGGTTCCGGTTGCCGTCCTCGGTGACCAGGATGTCGTCCTCGATCCGCACGCCGATGCCGCGGTACTCCTCGGGCACCGTCAGGTCGTCGGCCTGGAAGTAGAGCCCGGGCTCCACGGTCAGGCACATGCCCGGCTCCAGCGCACCGTCCACGTACGACTCGGTCCGCGCCACCGCGCAGTCGTGCACGTCCAGACCGAGCATGTGGCCGGTGCCGTGCAGCGTCCAGCGGCGCTGCAGGCCCAGTTCGAGCACCCGCTCCACCGGCCCCTCGACGATGCCCCAGGCCACCAGGTGCTCGGCGAGCACCCGCTGCGCCTCGTCGTGGAACTCGCGGTACTTGGCGCCGGGGCGCACGGCGGCGATACCCGCCTCCTGCGCGGCGAACACCGCGTCGTAGATGCGCCGCTGGATCTCGGTGAACCGGCCCGTGATCGGCAACGTCCGGGTCACGTCCGCCGTGTAGAGGGTGTGCGTCTCCACGCCCGCGTCCAGCAGCAGCAGGTCGCCGGCGCGCACCGGGCCGTCGTTGCGGACCCAGTGCAGCGTGGTCGCGTGCGGTCCGGCCGCGCAGATCGAGCCGTAGCCCACGTCGTTGCCCTCGACCCGCGCCCGCAGGAAGAAGGTGCCCTCGATGTAGCGCTCGGAGGTCGCCTCGGCCCGGTCCAGCACCCGTACGACGTCCTCGAAGCCGCGCACCGTGGAGTCCACCGCGGCCTGGAGCCGGCCGATCTCGAACTCGTCCTTGACCAGCCGCGCGTCGGCCAGGAAGACCCGCAGTTCCTCGTCCCGCTCGACGTTCGACCGCTCGCCGAGCGCACGCTCCAGCCCGGCGTCGTGCCCGCGCACGATGCGCACGTTCGCGCCGTCCCGCGCCACCTCGGTCGGGGCCTCGCGCACGTCGCGACACGGCAGCCCGTACAGCGCCTCGCCCTCGCGCAGCCCCGGCCGCCGGCCGACCCACAACTCGCCCTGGCCGTCCAGCCAGAACTCGCCGTTCTCCCGGTTCGACCGCGGCAGCAGGTACAACACCGCCTCATGTCCGTCGGCGACCGGTTCCAGGACCAGGACCCCGTCCTGGGTCAGGTCGCCGGTCAGGTAGGCGTACTCGCTCGACGCCCGGAAGGAGTATTCGGTGTCGTTGGATCGGGTCTTGAGGTTGCCTGCCGGGATCACCAGGCGCTCGCCCGGGAAGCGGGCCGACAGCGCGGCCCGGCGGCGGGCGGTGTTCGGGGCCTGTTCGATCGGCGCGAGGTCGTCGCGCGCGGTGTCGGCCCAGCCGGCGCGCATGTTCGCGGCCAGTTCCTCCGAGACACCCCGGTACAGGCCGTTCTTGCGCTGCTTGATCGGCTGCGCCTGCTCTGCGGACTGCCCGTTCTCGGCACCCACGCCTGCCTCCTCGGCTCGACTCTCGGCTACGTTGCGATCGTGCGTGCGTCGTGTGCACTTCGATCGTGTGTACGCGCCCATTCTTGCCGACCCTGGTTCGGCGGCGGGCACGGCGGGGCGAACGATCACGCCGCGGTCGGTTCGGCGGCGGCAACTCCCGGTACCGGCCGACCCGATCGGAGCACACCCGCGCGCCGCCGGCACGCGGTCGACCGGCCCGCCGACCGCGATCGAACGAATGTCCTGGTTCGGATCGGGCCGGGAATGGGCACCAGACGCCGCCATGGGCTGTGTGGAATCGATGACGTCGCGCTCGCGTCGAGTGCTCACCCGCTGCGGTGTCGCGCTGGGCCTGTGCCTGTGCCTGGCCACCGCCGGATGCGCCGACTCGGCGACTCCGGTCGAGGCGGCGCGGCCGGCCCCGCAGCGACCGCAGGCGGCGGGTGGCATGGCGCCGGAACGGGCGGCGGCCGAGTTGCCGGCGCAGGAAGGCGCACAGGGCCGGGGCACACGTCCGGACCTGGCCCAACGCGAGGCGGCCGCCCGCCGCGAACGGGCCGGCGTGGTCGCCGCCGCGCGCAGGTGGGGCCTGGCCGACGCCCCGATCGCCGCGCCCGCGCCGCCCGCCACCCGGCCGGTGTTGCGGCCCGGCCCCGGGGTGAGGTTCCACGGCGACCTGCCGGCCGTGGTCCATCGGGTGCCCACCGACGAACGGGTGGTCTTCCTCACCATCGACGACGGCGCGGAGAAGGACCCGGACTTCGCCCGGATGGTCCGCGAACTCAAGGTGCCGTTCAGCGCGTTCGTCAGCGGCTACCTGGCGCGCCAGGACTACGGCTACTTTCGCGGGCTGCACGAACAGGGCGTGTCGGTGAACAACCACACGCTCAACCACCCGGATCTGCGCACGCTCGGCTACGCCCGCCAGCAGCAGGAGATCTGCCGCCAACAAGACGAGCTGACCCGCGAGATCGGCGAGACGCCCCGCCTGTTCCGGCCGCCGTACGGCGAGTTCAACGAGGACACCCTGCGCGCCGCGCGGTCCTGCGGGATCGTCGCCTTCCCGATCTGGAACCAGGAAGCCTTCCCGGATCACCTGGAGTATCGCTACGACCACGTCTTCAAGCCGGGCGACATCATCCTCACCCACTTCCGCGGCCCCGGGCAGTGGAAGGGCGACATGACCCAGATGCTCCGCCGGGTCCTGGACGCGGTCACCCGCGAGGGCTTCGCCCTCGCCCGCCTGGACGACTACCTGTAGTCGACGACCGCGTGGCCTCGGCGCGGCTCCGGACGGATCCGCCCTCGGGGGCACCGTCGAAGCGGTTCACCGCGCCCGGTGCTCACACCGCGGTCACCACGACGCCCGCCTGTTCGATCGCGGCCAGTTCCTCCGGTGCGGCGTCCCGGTCGGTGACCAGGTGGCCGATCCGGCTCAGCGGGCAGATCCTGGCCAGCGTCACCTTGCCGATCTTGGAGTTGTCCGCCACCACGACGGTGTGGCTGCTGCGGTCGGTGAAGACCCGGTCGGTGGCGGCTTCGAGCTGGTCGTGGGTGGTGCAGCCGTGCGCGGCGCTGATGCCGTCCACGCCCAGGAAGGTCACGTCGGTGAAGTAGTCCGCGAGGGTCTTCTCGGCGATCGGGCCGACCAGCTCGTAGCTTTCGTTGCGCGCGGTGCCGCCGATGACGACCAGGGTGACGTCCTTGTGCAGGACCATCTCGGCCGCGATGTTCACCGCGTTGGTGACGATGGTGACGGGACCCCGGTCGGCGAGGATGCGGGCGATCTCGGTCGCGGTGGACCCGCCGGTCAGTCCGACCACGGCCTTGTCCGGCACCAACGCGGCGGCGGCTCGGGCGATGGCCAGCTTCTCCGGTCGGCGGCGCTCGCTGCGGTACTGCATCGGCGTCTCCAGGCCGATGTTGCCCACGGAGGCACCGCCGTGGGTGCGGCGCAGCAGGTTCATCGCGTCCAGGTGCTGGAGGTCGCGCCGCACGGTGGCTCCCGAGACCGCCAGGGTCTCGGCCAACTCCTCGACGCTCACGCTGCCTTTCGCACAGACGTGTTCGAGAATGCGCGCATGACGCTCGGTTCTCAACATGTGCGCAGCATATCCGTGCGCATTCGCGCAGTCACGGGTTCGCGAAACGGGTTCGCAAAACAGGTTCGACAGCCGCTATTTCGGCGTCGGGGCGGACATCTCCGGTGCGCACCCCGCGCACGGATGGTCTCTTGACATGACGAAAGTTGCTCGATTTACTGCTGCGACGCCGAGGGCAGTGCAATCGGCGTCAAAGGTACGCCCAGCCGGTAGGCGGCGGAAGCCGCAAGCCCGGACAATGTCGCCAGGACGCCCGCGAACCCCGCGGACCTCCGAGGCGGGGACGTATCCTCCGCATCTGGAGTTCGATGATGAACACCTTCCTCCCGCGCAGATCGGCCCGACGCCTCGCCGCGCTCACGGCGACCACCGCGGCGATCGCGGGCACCCTGTTCCTCTCGACGTCCGCCGACGCGAGCAACGACCCGGGCGCCGGCACCCGGGCGGCCGGCGCGGCGAGCACGACCACCGCCGCGAACGCGAACGCCGGCGCGATCACCCTGCCGCCGACACACGCCGGCTTCGACTACCAGATCGGCGGCGCCTACGCCCCGCCGACCGGGGTCCGGGTGGTCACCCGCGACCACGGCGCCACGCCGGCCCCCGGGCTCTACAACATCTGTTACGTCAACGCCTTCCAGGCCCAGCCCAAGGCGGAGGGCGACTGGCCGGCCGACCTGTTGCTGCGCCGCTCGGACGGCTCGATCGTCTACGACGGCAAATGGAAGGAAGCCCTGCTCGACCTGCGCACCCCCGACAAGCGCACCGCGGTCGCCGCGAAGGTGAACGCCCTGGTCGACGAATGCGCGAGCAAGGGCTTCCAGGCCGTCGAGCCGGACAACTACGACAGCTACACCCGCTCCGAGGGCCTGCTCACCGACGACAACGCCCGCGACTACATCGCGCTGCTCTCCGCCCACGCGCACCGACGCGGCCTGGCGATCGCGCAGAAGAACACCTCCGACCTGGCCGAGCACCGCACGGCCCTGGGGCTCGACTTCGCCGTCGCCGAGGAATGCGGCGAGTGGAAAGAGTGCAACGACTACACGAAATACTTCGGCGACAACGTGATCGTGATCGAGTACACCGCCAAGGGCATGGCCAACGCCTGCTCGAAGTGGGGCGGGCAACTGAGCATCGTGCGCCGTGACCTCGACGTCAGTCCGATCGGGGCCGGCAAGTACCTGCGCAAGACCTGCTGACCCCGCACCGCCCGCGGCCCGGCGCACCGTTCGTTCGCCCTTCGGCGCCGGGCCCGCGGGTCCGGTCCGCCGCGCGCACCCGTCGCGAGTGTGCCCCGCCCGTCCGGTGTCGGCAACCCGCGTCCCGGGGCCGGCCGTGCCCGCCGCTTCCCCACGCGGCCCCGCCTGCATCCGTATCCGCCCCGGCGTGAGTGGCCCCTTCCCTCACCCGGTGCGCGCCCGCGCGCACCGCGGGGTCCGCCTCGCACGTTTCGAAGTCTCCTGGAGGTCCAGTGGTTTTCGGCCGACACCATCCCGCGGGTCTCTCCCGCCGCAGCGTGCTGCGCGTCGGCGCCGGTGCCGCGGCCGCCGCGGCGCTGTCCGCGTGCGCCGGCACGAACGACGGTGTGGGTGCCGACGGGCGCGTCACCATCGAGATGTGGCACGGCCAGACCGACACCGGCCTCGCGGCCCTGAAGACCCTGGTGGACAGGTTCCACCTCGCCCAGTCGGGCATCCGGGTCGACCTCGGCGGCGGGGTGCCGGCCGACGCGATGTTGCAGAAGATCACCGCCGCGCTCGCCGCCGGTTCCTACCCGGACATCGCCTACATCTTCGGTTCCGACCTGGCCGGGGTCGCCCGCAGTCCCAAGGTGGTCGACCTGAGCGAGAGCGTGCACTCCTCCCCCACGCCGTGGGACGACTACTGGGAACCGGCCCGGGCGGCCGTGACGATCAACGGCAAGGTGCGCGCGGCCCCGGCCGTGATGGACGCGCTCGCGATCATCTGCAACAAACGCCTGTTCCGTGACGCCGGCCTCCCGCTGCCGCAACCGGGCTGGACCTGGAACGACTTCCTGGCCACGGCGCAGCGGCTGACCGACGCGCGGCGCGGCGTGTTCGGCACCGGCTGGCCGGGCGTGGGCGACGAGGACACCGTGTGGCGGTTGTGGCCGATGGTGTGGGACCTGGGCGGCGACGTGGTCGCCGCGGACGGGCGCAACATCGGCTTCAAGGACGTCGGGGTGCGCGCGCTGGAGACCGTGGAGGCGCTGGCCCGGAGCAAGAGCGTCTACCTCGACCCCAAGCCCGGCAGCGAGCAGATGTACCAGGTCTTCGCGTCCGGCCGGATGGGCATGGTGGCGACCGGCCCGTGGCAGATCCCGGACATCACCCAGGCGGAGATCGACTACCACGTGGTGCCGCTGCCCAGCTACAGCGGACGGCCGATGACCATCTGCGCGCCGGACACCTGGACGGTCTTCGACAACGGCAACGCCCGGGTGCGGGCGGCACGCACGTTCGTGTCCTGGTTGGCCCAGCCGGATCAGGACGTGATCTGGGACGCCGAGGTCGGCAGCCTGCCGCTGAGTCGGACCGCCGAGGCGCGGCCCGAGTGGCGCGAGCACTCCGCGGGGACCGAGGGCCTGGCCGTGTTCACCACCGCCCTGGAGACCGCCCGCGTGCGTCCCGCGCATCCCGCCTACCCACAGATCTCGATGGCGCTGGGCGAGGCCATCGTCTCCGTGCTGCTCGGCAAGAGCAGTCCGACCCGGGCATTGAACCGCTGCGCCGCCGCGGCCAGGGCCGCCCTCGTGATCCCGCGTTGAGGAGCCTTCCATGTCATCACTGCCCGCTCCACTCACGCTCTCGGACCAGGACCGACAACGGCGCACGCTGCGCCGCAGACGCCGGCGCGAGTCGGCGACCGCCTGGACGTACATCCTTCCGGCCGTCGTGGTCATCCTGGGTCTGAGCGTGGTGCCCTTCGTCTGGTCGCTGCTGCTCTCCTTCCGGGCCGACGACCTGGTCACGCCCAGCCGCTGGGTCGGTCTGGACAACTACGACGCGCTGACCCAGGATCCGAACTTCGGCCAGGCCGTGCGCAACACGCTGCTGTACACGGTGTTGTACGTACCGCTGAGCATGGCCTTCGGGCTGTTCCTGGCCCAGGTGCTGAACCGGCGGATCCGGCTGGTGGGCGTGTATCGCACGCTGATCTTCGTGCCGTTCGTCATTTCGGCCACGGCCCAGGGGGTGTTGTTCTCCTTCATCCTGGATCCGGAGTTCGGCGCGGCCAACTCGGTCCTGCACGAGTTGGGGATCGGGCGGCAGGGCTTCCTCACCGACCCCGGGCAGGCCCTGTTGGTGCTGGTGGCGATCTCGGTGTGGAGCGGTACCGGATTCTGCGTGGTGATCTACCTCGCGGCGCTCCAGGACGTGCCGCCGTCACTGCTGGAGGCGGCCCGTCTCGACGGCGCCGGGCGATGGCAACTGCTGCGCCACGTGGTGCTGCCCACGCTCACCCCGGTCACCGTCTTCCTGTTGTTGTGGCAGACCATCCAGGCGCTCCAGGTCTTCGACCTGGTCTATGTGACCACCAAGGGCGGGCCGTTGGGCTCGACCACCGTCATCGTCTACTTCATCTGGGAGCAGGCGTTCAAGAACTTCACCGCCGGCTACGGCGCGGCGGCGGCCTACGTGCTCGCCGTCGCCCTGTTGGTGATCGGGGTGGGCATGCGGTTCGTGCGCGGCCGCAAGCCCGTCACCGTCGAGGGGGCGACACGATGACCGCAACGACCACCGCACCCGTGGAGGCGACCCGGGCGCGCGACACCGCGCGGCCCACGCCGGGCCGGCGCCGACTGTTGCCGTTCAGCCCGTGGCATCTGCTGCTCGCGCCGTTGTCCCTGCTGTTCGCGTTGCCGCTGGTGTGGCTCGCGCTCAGTTCGGTGATGACCAACGCGGAGATCAACCGGTTCCCACCGGCGTTGTGGCCCTCCGGGATCCATCTGGGCGGCTACCGCTACGTCCTGGGCAACGCGATGTTCCCGCGCTGGTTCATGAATTCGCTGATCGTCTCGGCGGTCGCGGTGGCCTCGAACCTGGTCTTCGGGGCGTTGGGCGGCTACGCGTTCGCCAGGATGCGCTTCGCGGGTTCGCGCACCCTGATGGTGGCGATGCTGGCCACGATGGCGATCCCGTTCCAGCTCACCATGATCCCGACCTTTTTGATCATGAAGCGGCTCGGGTTGATCGACACCCTCGGCGCGCTGATCATCCCGTCCCTGGTGACGCCGTTCGCGGTGTTCATGCTGCGGCAGTTCTTCCTGTCGCTGCCCCGGGAGTTGGAGGAGGCCGCCTGGATCGACGGCTGTTCCCGGTTGCGGGTGCTGATCCTGATCGTATTGCCGCTGTCCCGGCCCGCGTTGAGCACCGTCGCCGTGCTCACCTTCCTGACCACCTGGAACGACCTGACCTGGCCGCTGATCGCGATCAACCACGACACCCAATACACCCTGCAACTGGGCCTGACCACCTTCCAGGGCCAGCACCACACCCAGTGGGCGGCGGTGATGGCGGGCAACGTGATCACCGTGCTCCCGGTCCTGCTGGCCTTCCTGGGCGCGCAGAAGGCGTTCATCCAGTCGATCACCTCCAGCGGGCTCAAGGGCTGACGCCGTCACGGGAGTTCGACCCTCCCGGGGACAGCCGCCGCTCGCCTGCGGATCGACCCACCCCGCTCCACCGACAGGAAGCCCGATGTCGCACACCTTCGACCTGCTGGTCATCGGCGACGCCAATCCCGACGTCGTCCTCGGTCCCCTCGACGAGCCGTTGGCCTTCGGGCAACGCGAACAACTCGTGCCCACCGGCCTGCTCACCCTCGGCGGATCCGCCGCGATCACCGCGTGCGGCGCGGCTCGACTCGGGTTGCGCGTGGCCATCGCCGGCCGGGTCGGCGACGACGACGCGGGCCGTTTCGTGCGCGCCGCGCTGACCGCCCGGGGCGTGCACACCGACGCGCTGCGCACCGACCCGCACCTGGCGACGCCGTTGACCGCGGTGCTCACCCGCGGCGACGGCGACCGCGCCATCCTCACCGCCGCCGGCACCCTGGCCGACACCGGACCCGAGGACGTACCCGAGGAGTTGCTCACCCACAGCAGACACGTACACGCCGCGTCCTACTTCCTGATGCCCCGACTCGCGGCGGCACTGCCCGAGTTGCTGGGCATCGCCCGCGCCCACGGCGCCGGCACCTCGCTGGACACCAACGACGACCCGACCGGTCGCTGGGACCCCACCGGGCTCGCCGCCGTCCTGCCCGTCGTCGACATCCTGCTGCCCAACGCCCAGGAGGCGAGGGCGCTGGCCCGACTCGGCACCGACACCGGCCCCGACGCCACCGAGGAGGCCGCCGCGCGACTGGCCGCGCACGGACCGTCGGTGGTGGTCAAGGACGGCGGCGCCGGCGCCTTCGTGCACGACGGTCGCCGCGTGCTGCGCACCGCAGGCATCGCGGCCCGGCCGCTGGACACCGTCGGCGCCGGCGACAGCTTCGACGCCGGCTACCTGGCCGCCCTGCTCGCCGGCGAACCGCCCGCCCGAGCCCTCGAATTCGCCGCCGCGTGCGGCGCCCTGTCCACCCGGGCGCACGGCGGCACCCCGGCCCAACCCACCTGGGACGAGGCTGTCGCAGCCCTCGCCCGCAACGGAAAGAACCAGTGATGACCCGCACCAAGATCGTTTTCGTCGGCGCCGGCAGCGTCGTGTTCACCCAGGGGCTGCTCGCCGACCTGTTCGCCTTCCCCGAGTTGCGGCAGGCACACATCGCGCTGCACGACATCGACCCGGAGCGGCTGGCCACCGCGCAGGGCGCGGCCCGGCTGATCGCCGTCGAGCGCGGCGCGGACCCGCGGATCAGCACCCACCTCGACCGCCGCGAGGCGCTCGCCGGCGCCGACTTCGTGATCAACATCATCCAGGTCGGCATGCGCGAGGCCACCCGCACCGACTTCGAGGTGCCCGCCCGCTACGGACTGCGCCAGACCATCGGCGACACCCTCGGCATCGGCGGCATCTTCCGCGCCCTGCGCACCTTCCCGGTGCTCCGGGCGCTCGGCGAGGACATCGCCGAGATCTGCCCGAACGCCTGGCTGCTGAACTACACCAACCCGATGGCGATGAACGTCGGTTACCTCACCCGCGCCACCGGCCTGACCCGCGTGGTGGGCCTGTGCCACTCGGTCTACTGGACCATGCAGGGCCTCGCGGACCTGGTCGGGATCCCCTACGAGGAGATCGACTACCGCGCCGCCGGCGTCAACCACCAGGCATGGGTGCTGCGCTTCGAACACGACGGCACGGACCTGTACCCGAAGCTGGACGAGCTGATCGCCCGGGACGGCGAACTGCGGCGCCGGGTACGGGTGGACATGTACCGCCGGCTGGGCTACTACCCGACCGAGACGAGCGAGCACTCCAGCGAGTACGTGCCCTGGTACCTGGGTCACGACAGCGAGATCACCCGACTGCGGCTGCCGGTGGGCGCCTATCTCGGCATCGTGGACGAGAACATGGCCGCCTACGAGGAGACCCGCCGGGCGCTGGCGGCCGGCGACCCGGTCCCGGTCGAATCCACCATGGAGTACGCACCGCAGATCATCCACAGCATCGTCACCGGCACCCCGCGCACGGTCTACGGCAACGTGCCCAACCACGGCCTGATCGACAACCTGCCCACCGACGGCGTGGTCGAAGTCCCGTGCCTGGTCGACGCGTTGGGGGTACAGCCGACCCGGGTCGGCGCGCTGCCGGCACAGTGCGCCGCACTCAACCGCGCCTACCTGAGCATGAACGACCTGGTCGTGCGCGCCGCCCTCGAGGACGATCCGCGACACATCCGGCACGCCGCGATGGCCGACCCGGCCACCGCCGCCGCGCTGCCGGTCGAGCGCATCTGGGACCTGTGCGACGACATGGCCCGCGCCCACGGCGACCTGCTCCAGCCCGCGCTGCGCGCCACGCTCGGGAACTGATCCGATGAGCGAACTGCGCGTGGGCGTGGTCGGGGTCGGGCAGCGGGCCGCCCTGGCCGTCGAAGCGCATCGGCCGGGTCGGTCGCGGGTGGTCTCCTGCGCCGACCCCGCCGCGCGCGGTCGGGCGTACGCCGTGGACCTGTTCGGGCCGGACGTCGCCGTGCACACCGACTTTCGACGGATGCTCGACGATCGACTCGACGCGGTCTTCGTGCTGACCCCGGACGATCGGCACGTCGAGCCCGCCCTGTTCTTCCTCGCCGCCGGCGTACCGGTGTTCGTGGAGAAACCGCTGGCCATCACGCTGTCCGACTGCGACCGACTGCTGCGCGCCGCCCGCGCGTCGCGGACCCGGTTGTACGTCGGGCACAACCTGCGCCATCTGCCGATGTTGCGGCGGATGCGCGAGTTGATCGACGAGGGCGCGATCGGCCGGGTCCGGTCGGTGTGGTGCCGGCACTTCGTCGGGCACGGCGGCGACTTCTACTTCAAGGACTGGCACGCCGAACGCGCGCGCACCACCGGCCTGTTGCTGCAAAAGGGCGCGCACGACCTGGACGTGATCCACTGGTTGGCCGGCGGCTGGTCCCGGGACGTGGTCGCGATGGGCGACCTGGCGGTGTACGGCGGCAACCCCCGGCGCGAGCCGGTGTTCGCCGGCGCCGGCCCGGACGCGGGCGGCCGGGTCGAGGAGGAGGTTCGGGCCCAGGACGGGTTCGCGCCCGAGGTGTGGCCGCCGACGGCGATGACCGGGCTCAATCCGATCGTCGATGTCGAGGACATCAGCATGATGCTCACCCGGCTCGACAACGGCGTCCTGGCCAGCTACCAGCAGTGCCACTTCACGCCCGACTACTGGCGCAACTACACGGTGATCGGCGACGAGGGCCGGCTGGAGAACTTCGGCGACGGCCTGGAGGACGCCCATCCCTCGATCAAGTTGTGGAACCGGCGCCGTTCCGGCTACCGGGCGGACGCCGACCGCAGCGAGTCGGTGCGCGGCGGCGGCCTGCACGGCGGCGCGGACCGGGCCCTGGTGGAGGAGTTCCTGCGCTTCGCGGTCGAGGGCGGGCCCACCCGCACGTCGCCGATCGCCGCCCGCGAGGCGGTGGCCGCGGGCGTCGCCGCCACCGCCTCGCTGCGGGCGGGGGGTGTGCGCACCGTGGTCCCGCCGTTGGATCCGGACCTGGTGCGCTACTTCACCGCGCATCAGAGCGAACCGCCCGGCCCGCCCTCGGGGGTGGCGGCGCCCCCCTGACCGGGGGCGTCGCCGCCGGTCCGCCCGGCCGATCCACGCGGGCGGGCGGACCGGGAACCGACGGCATCGCCGCGCGTGGGCTCAGTAGTCCTCGTGGGCGAACGGCAGCAGGTCCGTGCGCAGCGCCGCGTCCAGCCGGGCCGCCGCACCCGGGACGTGTTCCGCCACCAGTCCGGCCGCCACCAGCCGGGCCACCGGGGTGCCGCCGAGGTAGCCGGCCGAGAGTTCGCGTACGTCCAGGGTGAGTTCGGCCGGGTCCTCGGTCGGCGTGCAGGTCGCGCCGTCGGGGCCGGCGGTGAGGCGAAACCTGCCGTCGTTGCCGGGCACCGCCCCGTCGCGGACCTCCAGGACCAGATCGACCGGCGCCGCCCACGATCGTGCCGTCAGCGCGCCGCGCACGTCCACCAGCCGGATCCACAACGCCGGGAACTGCCTGGTCACCCGCACCTGGTCCCGATCCGCGGCGAACAGCAACAGCGGATCGTCCGGCGGTCGAACCCAGGCCGCCACCTTGCCGGTCAGGTCGATCGAGGCAAGGTAGTGCCACAGCGCGGCGGCCACCGGGGCGCTGTCCGCCTCCAGTTCCTGTACCTGGACCATACGCGGCGCATCGGTCGCGGCGTTGCCGGACTCGACGTGGTAGATGGCGTATCCGGCCGGGACGGCGCCGTCCTCGCCGAGCACCACGATCCGCACCGGCGAGTCGTCGTCGTCCTCGTCCCAGGCCAGTACGTTCTCGGCCCACCACTGTTCGGTCCGGGCGAAGCGACCCGGGCGCAGCGCGCGCGCCGCGTCGTAGACGGGACCCAGCAGGGCCGGTCCCTGTGCCGCGTCGACCAGCCGCAGCGGGCGCGGATCCGGGGCGATCCGCAGCGCGAGCGGGCGTCGGCTGTCGATCTCGACGGAGTAGCCCTCCGTCCCGGGCGCGTAGCCGAAGCGGCCGTAGATCGCGTTCTCGGAGGCCCACAGACAGGACAGCACCTGGCCGGCCTCGGCGCACCGGCGCCACTGCTCGGCCATCATCCGCGCGAGCAGCCCGCGCCGGCGGTGGGTCGGCGCGACGGCGACGAAGTCCAGCCCGGCGCAGGCCAGATCGCCGCCGGGCACGGACAGCTCGAAGCGATGTGCGGCGATCTGGCCGACCAGGGTGGCGCCGTCGTACGCACCGATGCGGTCGCAATCGGTGAGCACCTTGCGGTAGTGCTCGCGTTTGTCGGCCGACTCCTTCTCGTGGAAGGCCAGATCGGCCAGATCCAGTATCCGGTCCAGGTGCTCTTCGGGGATCTCCCGGATGTCGAGGCTCACCGTCGTGACGCTAATGCGGTCGTGGGCGCATGGCCATCGAGTTTCGGAGCGCCCGCTCGCCCGGCGACCGGGACCGACCCGCGTTCGGGTGAACGTCGACACCGACCGGTTGCCCGCGCCGGTTCGCCTCGTTGCACCACGAGAACGCGCCGCATCCGGGCGGCGCGAGGTTCGATACGGAGATACCCAAGTGAGCTCGTTCAAGAAGGCAACCGTGCTGGCCGCCGGCACCGCCGCCCTGGTGATGGCCGGCGCCGGTGCCGCGAGTGCCGCCGCCGACGCCGACGGCGCCGCGGTGGGCTCGCCCGGTGTGGCGTCCGGCCTAAACGTGCAGATCCCGGTCCACGTGCCGGTCAACATCTGCGGCAACACCCTCGACATCGTCGGCATCCTCAACCCGACGTTCGGCAACTTCTGCGGCAACTTCGACGGCGACCACGGCCACGACCACGCCAAGGGCGGCCACCACGGCGCGGACCCGGCCGGCGGCCACCACGGCTGACCCGTCATACCCCGGTTCGGCCTCCTCCCCGACCGGGACCCGGGGGCTCCGCGTGTGTGTCCGCGGAGCCCCTGTCCGCTGTCCGAGCCCGGTCCGCCGTCCGAAACCGCCGGCGAGCGCATGGCCGCCGAGCGCACCACCGGATCACCGCGTCGGGCGAAGAGCGTGACCATCACCACACCCCGACGAGCGGCAGCGGCCGACCGACCCGTGCCGAGCTCGGCACGGCGCTGCGGCGCAGGCCCTCGGCCGCCCCCTCTCCGGACCCTCACCCGGCCGCCCTCCCCGTGCCGGCACCGCAACACCGCTCCGCCGGAAGGGCGTTCGTCCGCAGGCCACCGGGTCGGCCGAACAAGCGTGCCCGTCGCAACGGTTGACAGTGGAACCGAGATCACCTCTATTATTCTATCCGGAATCATATACGTTCCGAGATGGCATCGCTGATCCAAGGCGCAAAGGGGTGGCGGAGTGACGCATGACGCGGTGACCGCATCGACGGGACGGCGACCCGGCAAAGTGCTGGCCGTACACCTCAACTATCCCTCCCGCGCCCGGCAACGCGGGCGGGTCCCCGACCACGCCTCGTACTTCCTCAAACCGAGCAGCTCGCTCACCGGATCCGGCCCGGTCGAGCGGCCGACCGGGGTCGAACTGCTGGGCTTCGAGGGCGAGATAGCCCTCGTGATCGGCCGCGCCGCACATCGCGTGTCCCCCGCCCGGGCCTGGGCGCACGTCGGCTGGGTGACCGCGGCGAACGACCTGGGGCTGTACGACCTGCGCTACGCGGACCTCGGATCCAACGTCCGGGCCAAGGGCGGCGACGGGTTCACCCCGCTCGGGCCGACCCTGCTGCCGGCGGCCGACCTGCGCCCCGAGGCGCTGCGCGTGCGCACCTGGCTGGACGGGGCCCTGGTCCAGGAGGACACCACCGCGACGCTGCTGTTCGGCTTCGCCGAGTTGATCGCGGACCTGTCCCGGCTGCTCACCCTGGAGGTCGGCGACGTCATCCTGACCGGCACCCCCGCCGGTGCCTCGGTGGCCGAGGTGGGCCAGCGGATCGAGGTCGAGGTGGACAGCCTGGACCACCCCGACCACAACACCGGCCGGCTGCGCACCGACGTGGTCGCCGGCCCCGTACTCCCCGCCTGGGGCTCCCCACCCAGGGTCGACCCGGCCACCCGCGCGGACGCCACGGGCATCCGCCCGGAATCGGCCGACGCCGCCGGGACCACCGCCCCCGGCGTGCTCACGGACGACCTGCGCGCCCGCCTCGCCCGCGTCGCCGTGGCCACGCTCAGCGTGCAACTGCGCGCCCGCGGCTTCGACACCGTCAGCATCGACGGCGTGCGCGCGCTGACCCCGGGCACCCGCCTGGTCGGCACCGCCCGCACGTTGCGCTTCGTCCCGTTCCGCAAGGACCTGTTCGCCACCCACGGCGGCGGCTTCAACGCGCAAAAACGTGCCGTCGACTCGCTCGAACCCGGCCAGGTCCTGGTGATGGAGGCCCGCGGCCGGACCGTCGCCGGCACGCTGGGCGACATCCTCGCGCTGCGCGCCAAGACCCTGGGCGCCGCGGGCATCATCACCGACGGCGCCGTGCGCGACAGCGCCGCCGTGGCCGCACTGGGCCTGCCCGTGCTGGCCGCCGGCACCCATCCCGCCGTGCTCGGCCGCCGGCACGTGCCCTGGGACACCGACGTCACGATCGCCTGCGGCGGCGCCACCGTCCAGGTCGGCGACGTCGTGGTCGCCGACGACGACGGCGCCGTGGTCATCCCGCCCGCGCTGGTCGCCGAGGTGGTCCGAGACGCCGAGGAGCAGGAGTCCCGCGAGCGGTTCATCGCCGAACAGGTCGCGGCCGGCGCCGGGTTGGCCGGCCTGTACCCGCTGGGTCCGGACTGGGAACCCGCCTACCGCGCGTGGGCCGCGACCGACCCCGAGCCCGTCTCCGCATCCATCGCCCCGACCACCCCTCGCGAGGAGCACCGATGAAGTACCGCGCCGACCCGTCCCTGATCTGCGGCTCGATCGCCCCGCTGGTCACCCCCTTCACCGCGACGGGCGCGGTCGACCACGCCGCGCTGCGCCGCCTGGTCCGCTGGCAGCTCGCGGCGGGCTCGCACGGCATCTCGCTCGGCGGCTCCACCGGCGAGCCGTCCGCACAGACCCTGGCCGAGCGCGCCGAGGCGATCCGGGTGGTCGCCGCCGAGATCGACGACCGGGTGCCGTTCCTGCCGGGCACCGGATCGACCAAGTTGGACGAGACCCTGGAGCTGACCGGGATCGCCCGGGACGCGGGCGCCGACGCGGTGCTGATCATCACGCCGTACTACGCGCGCCCCACCCAGGAGGCGCTGTTCACGTGGTACTCGACGGTCGCCCGCGAGTATCCGGACCTGCCCGTGGTGATCTACAACGTGCCGAGTCGAACCGCCGTGGAGATCGATCCGCAGACCGTGGCCCGACTCTTCCGGGCACACGAGAACATCGTCGGCATCAAGGAGACCACCAAGGACTTCGAGCACTTCTCCCGGGTGATCGAGGCGGCCGGTCCCGAGTTGCTGGTGTGGTCCGGCATCGAGCTGTTGTGTCTGCCGGTACTCACCCTGGGCGGCGCGGGCTTCGTCTCCGCACTCGCCAACATCGCCCCGCGCGCGGTCGCGGGGATGTACGAGGCCTACCAGGCGGGTGACCTGGGCCGGGCCCGCGAACTGCACTACGCGGTACAGCCGTTGGTGGACCTGCTGTTCGTCGAGACCAACCCGGCGCCGGCCAAGTGGTTGATGCACCGACGCGGCCTGATCGGCTCCGACTTCGTCCGGCCGCCGCTGCTGCCGCTGTCCGAAAGCGGCCGGGCGCGGGTGACCGCCCTGGCCGAGAGCCGACTCGAACTGCTGACCGACCCCGCCCTTGGAGAAGAAGCCATATGAGCACCACCACGACGACGCCCGTCGAGCACTCCGGGGTGCCCACCGCGCTGCCGACCCGGTTGCGCCACTTCATCGACGGCCGGCACGTCGACTCGTTGGACGGCGCCACCTTCGAGGTCTGCGCGCCCGCATCCAACCTGCCCTACGCCACCGCCGCGGCGGGCAAGGCCGCCGATGTGGACGCCGCCGTCGCCGCCGCCCGCCGTGCGTTCACCGCGGGGCCGTGGCCGCACCTGCCCGCCAAGGACCGGGCCCGGGTGCTGAACCGCATCGCCGACGAGGTCGAGCGCCGGGACGCGCGACTGGCCGAGTTGGAGACCTTCGACACCGGCCTGCCGATCACCCAGGCACTGGGCCAGGCGCAGCGCGCGGCGGAGAACTTCCGCTTCTTCGCGGACCTGATCGTCGGTCAGACCGACGAGGCGTACCAGGTGCCCGGTCGCCAGCTCAACTACGTCAATCGCCGGCCGATCGGCGTCGCCGGGCTGATCACGCCGTGGAACACGCCGTTCATGCTGGAGTCGTGGAAGCTCGCGCCGGCGCTCGCGGCCGGCTGCACGGTGGTGCTCAAGCCGGCCGAATTCACCCCGTTGTCCGCGTCCTTGTGGGCGGACATCCTGACCGAGGCGGGCCTGCCGCAGGGCGTGTTCAACCTGGTCGGCGGGATCGGCGAGGAGGCGGGCGCGGCCCTGGTCGAGCACCCGGACGTGCCACTGATCTCGTTCACCGGCGAGACCACCACCGGCCGGACCATCTTCGGCTCCGCCGCCCGGCACCTCAAGGGCCTGTCGATGGAACTCGGCGGCAAGTCCCCGGTGATCGTGTTCGCCGACGCCGACCTGGACGAGGCGATCGATGCCGCGCTGTTCGGCGTGTTCTCGCTCAACGGCGAGCGCTGCACCGCCGGTTCGCGGATCCTGGTGCAACGCGCCGTCTACGACGAGTTCGTCGAGCGGTTCGCCGCCCGGGCCGAGCGCATCGTGGTGGGCCCGCCGCAGGATCCGGCCACCGAGGTGGGCGCACTGGTGCACCCCGAGCACTACGAACGGGTCCTCGCCTACGTCGAGACGGGCCGACGCGAGGCGCGGCTGGTCGCGGGCGGCACCCGGCCCGCGCACCTGCCGGTCGGCAACTACCTGGCACCGACCGTCTTTTGCGATGTGCCGGCCGACGCGCGGATCTTCCAGGAGGAGATCTTCGGACCGGTGGTGGCGCTGACCCCGTTCACGGACGAGGCCGAGGCGATCGAACTGGCCAACGCGGTCCCCTACGGCCTGGCCGGCTACGTATGGACCAACGATCTGCGCCGGGCCCACCGGGTGGCGCACAGCGTCGAGTCCGGCATGGTGTGGATCAACTCGCACAACGTGCGCGATCTGCGCACCCCGTTCGGCGGGATCAAGGCTTCGGGGCTGGGTCACGAGGGCGGCTACCGCTCGATCGACTTCTACACATCCCAGCAGGCGGTGCACGTGGCCATGGCACCGCTGCACACCGCCCGGTTCGGTGCCGCGTGACGTGGCACCCCGCGCGCTCGAACCATAGCCCCGGCCCGGGGCCGGGCACTAGTTTCCGAATCGGACCCGGGTGACCGGGCCCGCCCGCGCCGGCCGGATCCGGTGCCTCGAACAGGAGGAGAGTCCGATGCCCACTCCGTCCGTTCCGCCCCTGCCGCCGCTGCCCACCACCCGCCCCGGCGGGTCCGCCCCCGAACCCGGACCGTTGCCGTGCCCGGACATCGTGCGCGCCGCGTACGCCGAGCTGGTGGTCACCGACCTGGCCGCGTCCCGGGAGTTCTACGTCGACCTGCTGGGGTTGGTGGTCACCCACGAGGACGAGGACGCGGTGTATCTGCGCGCCTTCGAGGAGTACCTGCACCATTCGTTGGTGCTCCGGCGCGGCGCGTCCGGCGCCCTGGCCGCGCTGGCGTACCGGGTGCGCGCACCGGGGGAGGTCGACGTCGCCGAGCGCTACTACCGGGCGCTGGGCGTGCCGGTGGAGCGCCGGGCGGCGGGCGCCACCCGGGGCATCGGGCCGGCCGTACGGGTGCTGGACCCGCTGGGGTTCCCGCTGGAGTTCTTCTACGAGGCCGAGCACGTGCCACGCCTGCATCAGCGCTACGACCTGCACGGTGCGGGCGCGATCGCCCGGCTGGACCACTTCAACATCGTGGTGCCGGACGTGGCGCGGGCCGAACGCTACTACCGCGACCTGGGTTTTCGGGTGACCGAGGACATCCGCGGCGAGGACGAGACGTTGTACGCGTCCTGGCTGCATCGCAAGGACACCGTGCACGACATCGCGCTGACCGGCGGCGACGGGCCGCGGCTCCACCACATCGCGTTCAGCACGCACGAACGCGGCCAGGTACTGCACGTGTGCGACCTGCTCGGCGCGCGCCGCCGGTCCGCGCACATCGAGCGCGGACCGGGGCGGCACGGGGTCTCCAACGCGTTCTACGTCTACGTGCGCGATCCCGACCTGCATCGGGTGGAGATCTACACGACCGACTACTACACGGGAGACCCCGACCACCCGGTGTTGTCCTGGGACGTGCGGGACAACCAGCGCCGGGACTGGTGGGGCAACCCGGTGGTGCCGTCCTGGTACGCCGAGGCGTCCCCCGTCCTGGACCTGGCCGGGAGCCCGCAACCGGTGTTGGCCCGGCAGGAGAACCACGAGGCGGACGTGACCGTCGGCGCCGACGGTTTCTCCTTCGCGCGGGACGCGGCCGGCGACGGATTCCGGATCGGGTCGCAGCTCTGAGTATTCGCCCCTGGTGTACGATCTGAAATCGTATCCGAAATAGCTGAGTGGAGAAGTAGGATGCGCCTGCGGCAGCCCCTCGCCGTCACCACCTATCCGAGCGCCGAGCGCTCCGAGCAGCCCCCCGTGCTGCTCGTGCACGGATTCTGTTCCAGCGCGCGCCGCACCTGGCTGGAAACCGGCCTCGTCCAGGCCCTGCTCGATGCCGGCCACACCCTGCTCGCGCCGGATCTGCGCGGCCACGGCGCCAGCCCGGCACCGACGAGCGCCGCGGAGGTGGACGCGGTCGCCTCCGCGCAGGACCTGTTGGCCGTGGTCGACGCGTACGGCGCGGACCGGTTCGACGTCCTGGCGTACTCGCTCGGCGCCCGCCTGGTCTGGGAGCTGGCCGAACTGGCTCCGGACCGGATCGGCCGGGTGGTGCTCGGCGGGTTGAGCCCGACCGAGCCGTTCGCCGCCGTGGACGTGCCGGAGCTGCGCCGGGCGGTGCACGACGAGGCCCACCCGCCCGCCGATCCGCTCACCGGGATGATCGCGGGCCTGATCCGGGCCGAGGGTGCGCGTGCGGACGGGTTGGTGACCTGTGTCGAGGGTCTGCGCAGCACCCCGTTCGCGCCGAAGGCGTGGGCCGGCGGCACGCCGCCGTGGTTCCTGGTCGGCGCGGACGACCTGATGGTCCACGGCTCCGAGGAACTGGTCGCGCTGGTCCCGGGAGCGCAACTCGTCTGCATGGCCGGCGACCACCACGGCGTGCTGGTCAACCCGTACTTCGGCGAAGTCGCCCTACGGGTCCTCCACCGCTGACCCACCGCGGCGCACCACGCCCACCGAACACGCCGGACCACGCCGGGCCGGGACGCCTCGTCCCGGCCCGCGACCGTGTCCGGTCCAGACTGAGGAGACCGTAGTTGAGTCCCGCAAAGGCAACCACCGCCGCGAGCAAGGCCGCCAAGGCGTCGAAGTCGGAGATGTGTTACGAGCTGCTGCGCAGCCGCATCCTCGACGGCACCTACGGGCCCGGGTATCGGCTGGTGTTCGACCAGCTCGCCCGGGAGGCGGGGGTCAGCACCATCCCGCTGCGCGAGGCGGTGCGCCGACTCCAGTCCGACGGCCTGGTGGAGATCGTGCGCAACGTCGGCGCCCGGGTGGCGGTCTTCGACCGGTCGCAGGTCGAGCACTCGCTGAACGTGCTGGCCCGTCTGGAGGGTTACGCGACGGCGATCTCGGCGCCGCTGATGAGCGCCGCGAACATCGCCGAGGCCCGGGCGATCAACGACCGCATGGTCGAGGCGCTGGCCGACTTCGATCCCACCGCGTTCACCGCGCTCAACCGGAAGTTTCACTTCTCGCTCTACGCGCATTGCCCCGACAAGCACCTGAACGCGCTGCTCGAATCGGAGTGGGCCCGGCTGGACCACATGCGCCGGTCGACCTTCACCTACGTGCCGGGGCGGGCGCGCACCTCGGTGCGCGAACACGAGAACCTGCTCGACCTGATCGGTGCGGGCGCCGACCCGCAGCTGATCGAGAAGGCCGCGTGCGCACACAAGATCGCCACGGCCGCCGCGCTGCACCAGGCCAAGGCGGGAACGCCGTAGCGACGACGGCACACGGGGAAGGGCGGGCAACGGAGAGACCCCCCATCACGGTCCGCGCCCGGCACCCAACCGCGCCGGACACCCCCGCATTATTGCGCCGACACCCCGTACAACCCTACCGC